>NZ_BCQQ01000070.1 GCF_001552155.1 Actinomadura formosensis NBRC 14204
CGCGGCCGGCCGGCGCCGCCTCGACGACGCCGCGGCCGGCGCGGGCCGCAGCCCCGCCGAACTGCGCCACGTCTACATCCTCGAAGGCGCCCTGGGCGGACGGGACTCGCGCGGCTTCCTGCACGGCCCGCCCCGCCAGTGGATCGACGAGCTGACCGAACTGGCCATCGGCCACGGCGTCGACTCGTTCCTTTACGCCGGCGACCCCGAGCAGTTCCCGGTCTTCGCCCTGGAGGTCGTCCCCGCCGTCCGCGAACAGATGACCCGCGAAAGAAGCGGGACCGCGGCCACCACCCGGGGCTGACCTCTCACATGCGTTCGGGGGTGGGGACGCCCAGGAGGTGCAGGCCGGTTTCCAGGGTGCGCAGGGTCGCGGCGCACAGGGCCAGGCGGGACGCCTTCGTCGTCTCGTCCGGGGCCTTCAGGACCGGGCAGTTCTCGTAGAACGTCGTGTAGTCGTCCGCGACCGCGTAGACGTAGGACGCCAGCCGGTGCGGTTCGGCGGTGTCACCGGCCTGCTTCAGGGCGGCGCCGAAGCCGAGCAGCTCCAGGGCCAGCGCCCGTTCGGCCGGGTGGCCCAGGGTGATCGGGCCGGTCGCGTCCTCGGGGGAGAGGCCGCCCCTGCGGAAGATCGACCGGATCCGCGCCGCCGCGTACTGCAGGTACGGGCCCGTCTTGCCGTTGAACGAGATCATCCGGTCGAAGTCGAAGACGTACTCGCTGTCGCGGGCCACCGACAGGTCGGCGTACTTCACCGCGCCCATGCCGACGGCCTGGACGATCGCGGCACGGGTCGCGTCGTCGAACGGCTCGTCGTGCTGGATCTTGTCGAACTCCGCGCCGGCCCGCTCGGCGGCCTCGTCCAGCAGTTCGGAGAGCTTGACGGTGCCGCCCGCCCGGGTCCGCAGGATCTTGCCGTCGGTGCCGAGGACGTTGCCGATCTGCGCGTGCTCGGCCCGCACCTCCTCGTTCAGCCAGCCCGCCATCCGCGCGACGGCGAACACCATCTGGAAGTGCAGCGACTGCGGGGCGCCCACCACGTAGATCATCCGGTCCACATGCTCGGTGTCGACCCGGTACCGGATCGTCGCGAGGTCGGTGGTGGAGTAGTTGTAGCCGCCGTCGCTCTTGCGGATGATCACCGGGAGGGGTTCGCCCTCGCGGCCGGTGAACCCGGGCGGGAACGCGCACAGCGCCCCGTCGCTGATCACCGCGATGCCCTTGTCCTCCAGCTCCTGGACGGTCGGGGCGAGCAGATCGTTGTAGAAGCTCTCGCCCTTGATGTCGTCGTCGGTGAGCGTGACGCCGAGCCGGGTGTAGACGGCGTTGAAGTACCGCTTGGACACCTCCACCAGGACGTTCCACAGCCGCAGCGTCTCGGCGTCGCCCGCCTGCAGCGCGACGACCCGCTTGCGGGACCGGTCGGCGAACCGCTCGTCGCCGTCGAACTTCTCCCGAGCGGCCTGGTAGAACGCGGTCAGGTCGCTGACGGACGAGTCGTCCCGCGCGGCGGCGTCCTCGCCGAGGTCGAGCAGGTGCTCGATCAGCATGCCGAACGGGGTGCCCCAGTCGCCGACATGGTTGTCCCGGACGACCTCGTGACCGAGGAACGCGAGGATCCGCGCGATCGCGTCACCGACGATCGTGGTCCGCAGGTGGCCGACGTGCATCTCCTTCGCCACGTTCGGCGAGGAGTACTCGACGACGACCTTCTGCGGCTTGTCGGCCGCGGGGACGGCGAGCCGCTCGTCCTCCAGGGCCCGCTGCGCCTCGGCGGCGATCCACGCGTCGCTGAGCGTCAGGTTGATGAAGCCCGGCCCGCTGACCTGGACGTCCGACACGACACCGGCGGTGTCGAGGTTCGCGACGATCTCCTCCGCCACGTCTCGCGGCTTGCGGCCCAGCTTCTTGGCCAGCGGCAGCGCCACGTTGGCCTGAAGGTCGGCGAACTGCGACGGCCGGATAACCGGGTCGGCGTCCGCGTACGACGGTCCGAAGGCGGCGCTCAGCGCGGCCTGGACCCGAGCGGCGAGTACGAGTTGCGGATCGGGCATGTCCCAAGGTTATCGGCGCCGCGCCCCCATCCGGACATGGTTTTCGCGCGGCCTACGGCGCGGCGGGCGGCTCTTTGCGGTCCGGGACGGTGTCGGCGGCGGGCAGCCGGGGCGGCGGCGGGCCTTCCACCGGCCTCTCCAGCGGCCTTTCCATCGGTTTCTCCGCGGGTCTGTCGTCGGGTCTGTCGCCGGTGTCGCGTTCGGGGTGCGTCCAGCGCCCGAACCGGGACGTGCGGGTCGCGGCGACCTGCTCCCGGATGCGCTCCACGATCCGTCCCGCCGCCAGCCGGTGCGCGAGCTCACAGGCCGACGTGATGGCGCGCGCGCGGGACGCGCCGTGCGCGATGACGACCGTCCCGTTCAGGCCGAGCAGGACGCCGCCGCCGTAGGTGTCGGGGTCGAGCCGGTCGCGGAGCTCCTGCAGGCGGCGGCGCTGGAGCAGCGCGCCCATCCGCGCCGCCGGGCTCGCCATCATCGCGTCGCGGATCTCGCCGAACGCGGCGCCGACCGTCCCCTCCATCGTCTTGAGGGCGACGTTGCCGGTGAAGCCGTCGGCGACGATGACGTCGACGCGCCCGCTCAGCAGGTCGTGGCCCTCCACATTGCCCGCGAACTCGATGCCGTGGTTGCCGCTGGAGAGCAGTTCGTGGGCCCGCTTGGCGAGCTTGTTGCCCTTGCCCGGCTCGGCGCCGATGTTGAGCAGCCCCACGGTCGGGCGCTCCGGGCCCAGCAGGATCTGCGCGTACGCCGTGCCGAGCGCGGCGAACTGGACGAGCGTCTCCGGCTTGACGTCCGCGGTGGCGCCCGCGTCCAGCAGGATCGTCGGGCGCGGACGCGTCGGCAGCGTCACCGCGATCGCCGGCCGCATCACGCCCTGCTGGCCCTTCAGCCGCAGCCGCGACGTCGCCACCACCCCGGCGGTGCTGCCCGCCGACACCAGCGCCGACGCCCGCCCCTGCTTGATCAGGTGGCAGGCGATCGCGATGGACGAGCGGGGCTTGCGCCAGCTCGCGAGCGCGCCCTCGCCCATGTCGAGCGCCTCGTCGGCGTGCACGATCGGGATCTTGCCGACGTAGCCGTACCGGTCCAGCTCCCGCCGGATCCGCATGGCCTGCCCGACCAGCACGAGCCGGACACCGTGCTCGCGGACCGCCTCCACCGCACCGGCGATGATCTCGTCCGGAGCGTGGTCGCCGCCCATCGTGTCGACCGCCACCGGCAGCGGGCGTATCGGTGCGCGGCGGGACGTCGTACGGCGGGGCGCCGTACGGCGAGGCGTCGCGGGACGCGACGGCTCGCCAGTGCCGGTCATGGCCGCTCCAGGAGGGTGAAGGGGAATGCGGTGCGCCGCAACAACGCAGCTCATCGCATCGTAAGACGTTCCCGCACCCTTCTTGACGACGCCCGGCCGGAGTGGCGCGCCTCACCCGCGCCCGTTCGCCTCCTTGGAACGGCAGTCGGCACCCAGGCAGGACGCGTTCTGCACGACCGGCCGCCCGTCCACGAGGATCGTGTAGTAGGCGTGATTCGTCTTCTTCTCGCCGCTGCCGAAGACCTTGACCGGCTTCTTGTCGGAGGTCGTCCCGGTGCAGGAGACGCGTATGTCCTCCTTCGACCAGCCGGGCTGGTCCGCGCACTTCAGCGGCGCCGTCAGCCGCACGCCGCGCTGGTGCAGTTCCGCGGCGGCGGTCACCGGCAGCGCCTCGCGCAGCGCGGCCTGGGTCTTGTACTTCAGCTCCTTGCCGCCGGACAGCACCAGATACAGGGCTCCGCCGACCGCCACGAGCACGAGCAGCGCGGCGGATCCCAGGATCAGGGCCTGCTTGCGGCTGATCTCCACGCGACTGATCTTCACAAGGGCTTACGTCACCGACAGTACGGGGACGTAAGCGCCGGGTGGCAGGTTTTTCCGGTCCACAGGGCGATTCGTTGCCGTGGGTCCTAACCGTTCTCCTGCTCGCAGCCCAGGCCGAGGCAGCCCTGGCGCAGCACCTCACGTCCGCCGACGGTGATGACGTAGGTCTCCCGCGGACGGCCCGTGTCGGCGTCGTAGGCGACACCCTCCACCCTGACCGGCTCACCGGCCTTGGTGCGGGCCGTGCAGTTCATGCGCACCAGGGAGTCGGTGTTGGCCGCCGGTGACTTGCACACGGGACGTGCCTCCAGCTCGATGCCGCGCATCTTCAGCTCGTCTATGGCCCCGTCGGTGACGGCGTTGCGGTACGCCCCTTCCGAGATCCTCTGCATGACCTTGCAGCCCGACATGGTCAGGGCGAGCAGAGCGGCCAGGGCGACCACGCGAGCCCGCACGATCATGTCGCCTTCGCCTCGGAGATCTCGGCGACCGCGTCGGCGATCACGTCGGGACGGTCGAGCGCGACCATGTGCGGTGCGTCCGGCAGTTCGATCCGGCTGCCGCGCGGGCTCATCCGGGCGAGCCGCTCGTGTCCGCCGGCCCATTCGCGCTTTCCGGCCGGGTCCTCGATGTCCCCGAGCGCGGTCACGACGACGAGCGGGACGGGTGGGAACGGCCGCCGTCCGCGCAGGCTCGCCAGGTCGGCGGCCATCTCCCGGTAGGCCAGGTCCTCGGCGATGACCGTGCCGATCACCGTCCCGCGCCCGTACACCGACCGCACGACGTCGTCCGGGACGGCCTCGTCGCGGCGGCTCGTGTGCTTGAGGATCATCCGCCGTCCGAACGGCCCGGCCACCTTCGCCAGCCGGGTGGCGCCGAGGAACGCGCCCGTCGCCGTGGCCAGGGGGGTCAGCGCGGCGGCGAGCCGCACCGGCACCCGCGGGTCGCGCTCGTGGCTCGGGTCGATGAGCACCAGCCCCCGGACGAGCCCGGGACGCAGCCGGGCCAGCGCTTCGGCGGGGAACGCCGCCATCGAGTGCGCGAGGACGATCACCGGCCGCCCCGCCCGCTCCGCCAGCGCCTCCAGGATCGCGGTGTCGCGGCGCAGCGACGGCGGCGCGACGGCGGCCGGGCTGAGCCCGAGGCCGGGACGGTCGAACACCGTGACCCGGTACTCGCCGCGCAGCAGCCGGGCCGTCGGCGTCCAGTCGAACCAGGCGCCGCCCAGCCCGGAGGCCAGCAGCAGCGGCGGCCCGTCCGCCGGCCCCGACGCGACGACGTGCACCTGCTCGCGCCCGACGTTCACGATCTCGCTCACAGGTAGGCCTCCTCCTTCGCCTCCGACGCGGCCCGCGTGCCGCGCGCCGCGTCCCGCCGGTCGGCGTACAGCGCCCAGGCGATGGTCAGCAGCCCCAGGCACAGGATGCTGATCTGGACGCGCTGGACGACCCCGAGCCACTGTCCCAGATACATCGCGACCAGCGTCCCCAGCGCGGACACCGATTCGGCGAGCGCCAGCAGCCAGCCCCAGCGGGCGAGGGCGGGCCACCAGCCGTACCGGCGGGCGGCGAGCGACAGCAGCAGCAGCGCCGCCACACCGCAGACGATCACGGCGCTGCTGGTGAACGAGTGGAACTCGTGCGAGAACGACACGTGCTCGGAGCGTTCCCGTAGCGCGCACCAGGTCTCCAGGCTCGGCGCGCAGTCCAGCGGGAAGGACGCGTCGCCGATCGCGCACACGCCGAAGAGGCCGAGGAACGCCCACCCGGCCGTGGCGAGGGGTTTGCGGGTGAGCTTGCGGAGCGTTCCGAGCGCGACCAGGAGCGACAGCACGCCGGTGACGAAGTCGCCCGCGCTGTAGACGTGGTGGAACGGCTGGTCGGCGGCCGACAGTTCGCTGACGTAGCCGTTGATGACGTCGAGTTTGGGGCTGAGGACGTTCTCCAGCACGAACGTCGCGTAGGTGATCCCGGCCACCGTCGCGAGGACGACCACGCGTATGGGGACGACGCCAGGCCCGTCCCGTCCATCAGTGTCCACCGGCCCCCCTCACGCCACTTGACCGCGCCCGCGCCCCGTCTTGCACACGCCCGGTCCCGCCGCTAGGTCCTGCCCGCCCTGACCCAGTATTTACGAAGATCGGCACTACCGGTGACCTGGGGTGCAGGTTCCGGCGAATCCGCTGGCAGCGTCCACGGACGAAACGTCATCCGCCGCTGAGGGAGAAGATGACGTCGCGTAGTCGTTGTACAAGAGCCAGGCGGTCAAGGATGATGTCCAGGCGATTTGCCGGGATCGTCCCTTGACCAGCATTTGCCCGGACCGGGGAGGGGGTATCAATTCGGCATGAACCCGCCCAAACGGTTGAATGGGGGTTTCTCAGGCAGTTCTGATCACATTCTGTGACGATGAGCCCGGGGTGCGCTTCCCCCGCTGACAGCAAGGAGTACCAACACGTGACACTGGTGAACGACGCGGCTCCCGCGGTGCGATCCACCGGTCGCAAGTTCCGCGCCTTCACGGCGAAGCACCTGGACGAGCTCACCGCTCGTGCGGGGCTGTCGCCCACGCAGCGGCTCGCGACCCGGGCGGTGGCGACGGTCCTGCCGTTCCGGACGAACGCCTACGTCATCGAGGAGCTCATCGACTGGTCGGCCGCGCCCGACGATCCGATCTACCGGCTCGTCTTCCCGCAGGAGGACATGCTCCCCGCCGAGGACGTCGCCCACCTGTCGGACCTGCTGCGCCGCGACGCGCCGAAGGCCGAGATCGAGGCCGCCGCCCACCGGGTGCGGATGAAACTCAACCCCCATCCCGCCGGCCAGATGGAGCTCAACATCCCGAGCTTCGGCGACGGCAAGATCCCCGGGATGCAGCACAAGTACGACGAGACCGTGCTGTACTTCCCCAAGCAGGGACAGACCTGCCACGCGTACTGCACCTACTGCTTCCGCTGGGCCCAGTTCGTCGGCGAGACCGACCTGAAAATGGCCGGCGGCGACGTCACCCAGCTGCGCGATTACCTCGTCTCCCACCCCGAAGTGACCAGCGTCCTGTTCACCGGCGGCGACGCCATGATCATGGGCGAGCCGGTGCTGCGCCGCTACATCGAGCCCCTGCTGGACCTCGAACAGCTCGAATCCATCCGGATCGGCACGAAGTCGCTCGCCTACTGGCCGCAGAAGTTCGTCACCGACCCGGACGCCGACGACATGCTGCGGCTGTTCGAGCAGGTCGTGGAGTCGGGCAAGAACCTCGCGTTCATGGCCCACTACTCCCACCCGCGCGAGCTCGAACCGCTGATGGTGGCCGAGGCGTGCCGCCGCATCCGCGACAGCGGGGCGATCATCCGTACCCAGGCCCCCCTGATCCGGACGATCAACGACGACGCCGTGACGTGGGAGACCATGTGGCGCACGCAGACGCGGATGGGTCTCGTCCCCTACTACATGTTCGTCGAGCGCGACACTGGGCCGCAGGATTACTTCGCCGTCCCGCTCGCCCGCGCGTACGAGATCTACCGGGACGCGTACAAGAACGTGTCCGGCCTGGCACGTACCGTCCGGGGCCCGTCCATGTCGGCGACCCCCGGCAAGGTCTGCGTGGACGGCGTCATCGACCTGTTCGGCGAGAAGGTCTTCGCGCTGCACTTCATCCAGTGCCGCGACGCCGAACTGGTCGGCAAGCCCTTCTTCGCCAAGTACGACCCCAACGCGGTCTGGCTGGACGACCTCAAGCCCGCCTTCGCCGACCGCTTCCCCTGGGAGAAGTAGCCCGCCCGCCGTGGCGTGTTCGTCCGTCCCCCGGATGAACACGCCACCCGGGCGGGTACTCCGCCCCTCCCCAGTGCCCGCGTTCCGGTGGCCGAAGACGGAATCACCGCAGATGGCGCGCCAGGGCGAGGGAGGCGGCGACCGCGGCGGCACCGCACAGCGCCACGACGTCGCCCGGCGCCATGAATTCGCCCACCGCCCCGGCCGCGCCGATGCCCGCCGCCTGGCCCGTCATGAGGCCGGCGTTCGACAGCCCGAGCGCCTGCCCGCGGATCGTCTCGGGCACCGCGTCCACGAGCCGCTGCTGCACGGCCAGTTCGTAGCCCAGGCCGAACGTCCCGGCGGCCATCAGCGCGCACGCCAGCGGCAGCGGCGGCCCGGCCGCGAACAGCAGGAGCGGCGCCCCGGTCAGCGCCGCCAGCGGCAGCGTGAGCCGCTCCCGCAGGCCGGGGCGGACCCAGCGGCCCACCACGAAGTTCCCCGCGAACATTCCGGCCGCGGCGGCGGACAGCAGCAGCCCCGCCGCGTCCGGGGCACCGAGGCCGGCCGCGTAGGGAACGGCCATGCCCTCCGAACCGACCGACAGCGAGATCGGCAGCCAGGCCGCCAGCAGCAGACCCCGCGTGGTCCGGCGGCCGAGCAGCAGGCTGTTGACGCGCCACGTCTCGCGCGCCAGGCCGGACGACGCCCGCGGCGCCGCCGGGACGTCCGGGAGACGCAGATGGGCGAGGACCACGGCCAGTGCGGCACTGATCGCCGCGAGCCAGAGGGCGCCGGCCGGGCTGAGCACCGCCAGCAGCAGGCCGCCCGCCGCCTGCCCCGTGATCTGGGCCCCGGCGCTGGTCATCGTGAACAGCGAGCGGCCGAGCACGTAGCCGTTCCCGGGGAGCAGGATGGGAAGCCGGGCCTGGACGGTCGCGGAGCCGACCGGCGCGAACAGCCCCACCGCGACGAGCAGCGCCATGACCGCCGGAACCGGGAGCCCGCCCAAGGCGAGGACGGCCGTGATCCCGAAACGCAGCAGGTGGTAGCCGGTGAGGAGCGGCCTGGCCGGGATGCGGTCCGCGAGTGAGAGCAGCAGCGCGCCGCCCACCACGTACGGGAGCATCCCGGCGGCGAAGACGAGCGCCGCCGCGACGGTGGAGCCCGTCCGCTCGAACGTCTGGACGGACAGCGCCAGCGTGCGGACGGAGTCGCCGGCCACCTGGAGCGTCTGGAGGGTGAACAGCGTCCGGAACTCCGGCACGCCGAACACGTCGCGGTATCGCACGGTCATGACCGCGACTCTGCGGCACCGGCCCGCACCCCGGATACTGTTTCGGGGAAGAACGAAACATGTACCGGATCGAAGCCGGCCCGGGCGGCTGAGGCACCGCGGCCGCCCCGGGGACCGGGACGGCCGCACCGCACGTCAGGAGCCGTAAACCGGGACGATCGTGGCGCGGGCCAGGGTGTGGGCGGTGATGTTGAAGCCCACGACGGCGGGAGAGGCGTCGGAGCCGACACCGAGCGACTCCACGTCCAGCGCGTGGACGGTGAACACGTAGCGGTGCGGGTCGCCGGGCGGCGGGGCGGCGCCGCCGAACGCCTTCACCCCGTAGTCGTTGCGGGCGTGCACGCCGATCTTGGAGTCCTCGGCGCCGGCGCCCGCGGGCAGTTCCGTCACGGTCGCGGGGATGTCGAACAGGCTCCAGTGCCAGAAACCGCTGCCGGTCGGCGCGTCCGGATCGAAGCACGTCACCGCGAAGCTCCTGGTCTCGGCGGGGAACCCCGACCAGCTCAGCCGCGGGGACTCGTTGCCGCCGCCGAACCCCCAGTCGTTGAACACGTGCTTGTCCGCGAGCCGCTCGCCGTCGGCGATGTCCTCGCTGGTGACGGTGAACGACGGGACCTCGGGCAGGTACTCGTGCGGAAGCGGCGGCTTGCCGGCCATGGTGACCTCCTACATCACAATCCGGTTCTCCCCTCCATCTCTATCAGGGCGCTCAGGTCTTGACCGCGCCCATCGTGAAGCCCGCCACGAAACGGTCCAGGAACAGGTTGAACAGGAACGCGATCGGCACCGCGGTGATGACGGTGGACGCCTGGAGCGACTGCCAGAAGAACACGTCCCCGCGGACGAGCTGCGTCGGCACGCCGGTGCTGACCACCATCTCCGGGCTCGCCGACACGAACGCCAGCGCGTACACGAACTCGCTGGAGGTGAGCGTGAAGCTGAACACGACGACCGCGACGATCCCGGGGAACACCAGCGGCAGGACGGTCCGCAGGAACGCGCCGAGCCGGCTGTGGCCGTCCACCATGGCCTGCTCCTCGACGTCCTTGGGGACGGCCTTGAGGAACCCGATCAGCAGCCACACCGACACCGGGACCGTGATCGTCGGATACACGACGATCATCGACCAGAGCGTGTCCTCCAGATGCAGCGCCACCACGACGCGGGTCAGCGACAGGAACAGCAGCGACGGCGGCACCAGGTACACCATGAAGATCGCGATGCCCATCGGCGTCCCCCACGGGCGGTCCAGGCGCGCGAGCGAGTACGCGGCCGGCAGCGCCAGCGCCAGCGTGATCGCGACCACCGCCGCGCCCACGATCAGCGTGTTGACCACGAACGTCAGGAACGGCGTGTCGGTGAACAGGAACGTCACATGGTCGGGCGTCGCCGGCTTGTTGAAGAAGAACGGGTTGCTCTCCGGGTTGTAGAGATCCTGGTTCTGCTTGAACGCGCTGATCACGCTCCACAGGAACGGCAGCGCGCACACCAGCGCCGCGATGATCGCCGCCGCGTACACCCCGGCCCGCGCCGCCACATGCCGCCGTGCGTACCTGCGCCGAAGCGCCTCGGTGGTCGTGTCCACTCGCCTCACCTCCGCTCGGCGGCGGGCGGGCGCCCTTCCGCGCCCGCTCACCCCGCCTCCAGCCGCCGGACCGCGCGCAGGATCGCGATCGCGCCCGCGAGCAGCAGCGGGAACAGGAACAGCGCGATCGCCGCGCCCTGCCCGACGTCGCCGCCCTCGATCCCGCGGAAGTACGCCCACGACGCCAGCACGTCCGTCGAGTGCGTCGGGCCGCCCCGCGTCAGCACGTACGGGACGGTCATGTCGGTGAACGTCATGATCGCGCCGAACAGCCCGGCGACGGCGATCACCGGGAGCGTCAGCGGGATCGTCACCTCGAACATCCGCCGCCAGAACCCGGCGCCGTCGATCCGCGCCGCCTCGTCGATGTCGCGGGGGATGGCGACCAGCCCGGCCATCACGATCACCGCGGCCAGCGGCGTCAGCCGCCACGTCTGCACGGCGACCACCGACGCCATCGCCGTGCCCGGACGGCCCAGCCACACCACGTTCGCGTCGATCAGCCCGAGGTGGCGCAGCACCCAGTCGACCGGCGAGTAGATCGAGTCCAGGAACCACAGCCACGAGATCGTCGACAGCGCCACCGGCGTCGTCCACGGCAGCAGCACCAGGAACCGGACGAACCACTTGCCGTGGAAGTCGGCGACCAGGATGTTCGCGAGCACCTTCCCGAACAGGACGATCAGCACCATGCTCACCAGCGTGAACACCAGCGTGTTGCGCAGCGCCCGCCAGAACACGCCGTCGGTGAGGATCTCGTCGAAGTTCCGGAACCCGGCGAAGTCGAAGGACGGGTCGCCGGTCGTCACGTCCGAGAACGCGAACGCGATCGCCAGCAGGAACGGGACGCCGACCAGCGCGACGATGTAGACGACCGACGGCAGCAGCATCACCCAGGCGAGGAACCCCTCCCGGTCGGCGAGCCCCGCCTTCGCCCGCGCCCTCGGCGGCTGCACGGCGGCGGGCCTTCGGTCCGTCGGCGCGTGCGTCATGCCGGGCCCCCGATCGGGACGGCGGCCGTGCGGGTGCCCGCCTCGGCGTCGAAGAACCGGAGCCGGCCGGACGGCACCGCGAACGCACGGGTCTCCCCGGCCTCCAGCGGCGTGCTCACGGTCGCGGGCAGCCGGGCGATGACGCGGGTCTCCTCGCCGATCCCCGTCACCGTCCCGTACACGTGCCGGTCGCCGGACAGGTACTCCATCCGCTCCACCCGCAGCGGCATCGTCACCCGCGCCGCGGACGCGACGTTCTCTTCGGGAAGCAGATGCTCGGGGCGGAACCCCACCAGCACGCCGTCGCGCCTGACCAGGTTCATCGGCGGCGACCCGATGAACGTCGCCACGAACGTGTCGGACGGGTCGTCGTACACCTCCTGCGGCGTCCCGACCTGCCGGACGCGGCCGTGCTCCAGCACCGCGATCCGGTCGCCGAGGCCCATCGCCTCCGCCTGGTCGTGCGTGACGTAGATGGTCGTGGTGCCGACGCGCTCCTGGAAGCGTTTCAGTTCGTCCCGCGCCGTCGCGCGCATCTTCGCGTCGAGATTGGACAGCGGCTCGTCCAGCAGGAAGACCGCCGGGTCCCGGACCAGCGCGCGCGCCAGCGCCACCCGCTGCCGCTCCCCGCCCGACAGTTGCCGCGGCTTGCGGCGCAGCAGCGGCTCTATCTCCAGCAGCGCCGCGGCCCATCGCGCCTTCTTCTCGCGCTCGCCCCGCTCCATCCCCTCCGCGCGCAGCGGAAAGACGATGTTGTCCATTACCGTCTTGTGCGGATAAAGCGCATACGACTGGAACACCATCGCGATCTGCCGGACCCGGGGCGGAAGGCCGTTCACGACGTTCCCGCCGATCAGCACCTCGCCCTCCGTGGGCTGTTCCAGACCCGCGATCGTGCGCAGCAAGGTCGTCTTCCCGCACCCCGACGGTCCCAGCAGCACCAGGTACTCGCCCGGCCCGGCCGCCAGATCCACCCCGTCCAGCGCCCGCACGTGCTCCGCCCGCCCCCGCCGCGCCCGCACATGCCCGTCGAAGTTCTTGACCAGGCCCTTCACCTCCACGGTCTGCACGGGGCTCAGCCCCCTACCAGGCCGCGGGCGCGCCAGTTCTTGAAGATCGCGTTGATGCGATCCTCCGCCTCCGCGACGGCCTGCGCCGGGGACGCCTGGCCGCGGGCGGCGCGGCCGAACATCGTCGGCAGCACGTTGGTGTTGAAGATCTCGCCGATCGCCGGGTTGGACGGGCCCGGATAGCCGATGTTCGCGCTCCACGACGTCGCCGTCTTCAGCAGGGCCAGCTTGTTCGCCGGTTTCGCGCCCCACGGGTCGTTGTCCAGCCAGCCGTTCAGCTGCGGGACGACCGACGGCCACCCCGGCAGGTCGTACAGCTCCGAGTGGTAGGACACCGACGGGAAGTTCGCCGTGTAGTGCAGCAGGAACTCCTTCGCCGCGTCCGGGTTCGCCGCGTACTTGGGCACGATCCACTGCTGGATCACGTGCTGCGCCGCCAGCGCCGCCTTCGGGCCGCGCAGCGCGGGCACGAAGAAGATGTCGTCGCCGATCGCCCGGTTGGTGCCCATCGCGGTGCGCCACGCCGAGATCGAGTTGACGATGTAGGACGACTTGCCGGCGATGAGCGCCTGGTTGTTGGACGCGGGCGTCCAGGAGAAGACCTCGCTGGTCTCCGCCTCCTTGAACAGCCGCGCCATGTACTCGACGGCCGCCACGGTCGCGTCCGAGTTGACCACGACCCTCTCGTGCGGGTCCTGGACGGAGCCGCCGAACGACCACAGCAGCGCCCGCGCCGCCATGTTCGAGTCCGTCTCCGGGGACAGCCCGATCCCGCACGGCACCCCGGTCTGCTTCTTGATCTCCGCCGCGCCGCGCAGCAGGTCGTCCCAGCTCGTGGGGCCGTTCGGCATCCCCACCTTCTGCCACATGGACCTGCGGTAGTCGCCGGGGTCGGGCGACCAGCCGGGACAGTAGGCGTAGAACCGCCTGGTGTTGGGGTTGTAGCTCGACTTACGGCACAGCTCCAGTTGCTGCCCCCAGCGCCGGGTCGCCTCCTGCACCACGTCCGTCATGTCCAGGACGGACGGCTCGTACTGCGAGAACGGCGCGATGTGCTGGATGAGGTCGTGGCCGCGTCCGGCCTGGATCTCCGACGCGGCCCGGCGGGGGACGTCCACGGTGTTGATGTGGTCGACCCGGACGTCCACCCCGACCTTCTCGCCCCAGTCGGAGAGGAACTTGTCGAACCACTTGTCGTGCCGGGGCACGAAGTGGCTCCACATCAGGATGCTGAGCGAGCCGCCCAGCTTCTTGGCGGGGGAGGTGAACACCTCCTTCGGGGCGTTCCCGACGCTCTTGGCCTGCGGGCCGCTGGACTCGCTGGCGCACCCCGCCAGGAGACCGTACGCGCCCGCCGCGAGCGCCGTGGAGGACAGGAAGCCGCGTCTGCTGGTTTCGGCGGAGTCGGGTCGGGGGGTGTCAGGGGTACCGGGCCGGTCGGCCATGGGAGCTCTCCCTCGCCGGTGAAGGTCTCCCCTCGAAGGTAGATCGGCGAGGCCGTCTCATCCAGAGACGATCCGGTAACTCCACGTCACTCCGGTACCGCCGGGCCCGTCAGTCCCGGCGGTGCGCCCGTGTTACTTGCCGCTGGCCTCGATGTAGGCGGCGATGACCTCTTCGGGGTCGCCGTCCATGTGCATGCGGCCCTCGTCGATCCAGATGACGCGGTCGCACATCTCCTTGACCGTGTCCAGCTGGTGGGCGACGAGGAACACCGCGCCGGCCTCCTTGCGCAGCTCCTCGATCCGGCGCTTGCTCTTGCGCTTGAACTTGGCGTCGCCGGTGGCGAGCGCCTCGTCGATCAGCAGGACGTCGTGGGTCTTGGCCGCGGCGATCGCGAACCGGAGCCGGGCCCCCATGCCGGACGAGTACGTCCGCATCGGGTACTGGATGAACCCCTCCTTGAGACCGGCGAAGTTCACGATGTCCTGGTAGCGGGCCTTGGTCTCCGCCTGGGACATGCCCATCGCGAGGCAGCCGAGGACGATGTTGCGCTCGCCGGTGAGGTCCTTCATCAGCGCGGCGTTCACGCCCAGCAGGGACGGCTGGCCGTCGGTGTAGACGCCGCCCTGGTGCGGGGGCAGCAGCCCGGCGATGGCCTTCAGCAGCGTCGACTTGCCGGAGCCGTTCGTGCCGATGATGCCGACGGCCTCGCCCCGGTAGGCGACGAACGACAGGCCCTTGATCGCGTGGACCTCGGTCATCGTGGGCCGGTGCCGGCGGCGCAGGACCCGCGAGAAGGCGGCGGCGGCGTTGCCCTTCCCTCCGGCGCCGTACACGCGGTAGACGATGTGCAGGTCGTCCACGACGACGATCGGTTCCCGGGACGGGTCGATCTGGACGGGGTTCGTGGCGGGGTTCATGCGCACCTTCGTGTCAGCCACGGCCGTATCGCTCCTCGGCACGGTAGAAGAACATGAATCCGCCGACCAGCATGCCCGTGGCCCAAAGGAGGGCGTAGAGCCACAGCTGTGCTGACGACTCGACTCCCAGCTTGACGCGGACGTGCTCACGGTACTCGCCGAGGAGCACGTGCCGGCTCAGCTCGACGTACACGTACGCCGGGTTGGCCTGCAGCAACTCAGCGAGGATGGGGTACTGGGAGAGCTTGGAGCCCGGCTTCATCAGCGTCGGCAGGCTGAAGATGACGCCGGACATGTAGAGCCACGTCCGCATGACGAACGGGAGAAGCTGGGTGATGTCGCGGTTGAACGCGCCCAGCCGCGCCATCACCATGCTGATGCCCACGTTGAACATCAGCTGCAGTGTCACCACGGGGACGAACAGCAGCATGTTGAAGCTGATCGGCTCGCCGAAGGCGAAGATGATCGCGAACAGCACGACCAGGGCGAGCAGCAGCTGCTGGAGTTCGACAATGGCGATCGCCAGCGGCAGTGTGGCGCGCGGGAAGTGCAGCGCCCGGATCAGCGAGAGGTTGTCGCCGACCGATTTCGACCCGGCCGTGACGGACCGCTGGGTGAAGCCGAACAGGAAGACGCCGGTGACCAGGAACGGGATGAAGTCCGTCAAACCGCGTTTGGTGTCCAGCAGCACGCCGAAGATCAGGTAGTACACCGCCGCGTTCAGCAGCGGGGTCAGCAGCTGCCATACCTGGCCCAGCCGCGAGTCGGTGTACATCGAGATGTTCTTGGCGGACGCGAACGCCCAGATGAAGTTGCGGCGAGCCCACACTTCTTGGATGTACTTGCGCAGCGGGGGGCGCGCAGCGCTCTGCCTCAGCCCGTATCGTGCGGCGTAGTCGGCCAAGGTCCCGTTCACGTGCAGTGGCTCCGCGATCGTTCCGACCGACTCGCCACCCGGGGAACCGAGCCGTTCCGGGTGACTCATGTCGCGAAGCCTATTGCAGTCGATGAGCCGAGAGTGCCGTTCGCCCGCATGTGACCCCCGATTTGAGATCTTTACGGAATCATGTCGGTGCCCCTGGGGATACCCGGGACATGCGCGTCAATCGCTCACGGTGCAGCATTGTGCCATCACGGTCCGTCATTTCACATCGTCATGAGCCGGTGTCCAAACCCAGATCCGCCCTGTTGCGCAGGCTCGGGCGGGCGGACCGGTGGGCGTTCGACCGGGTGGCCGCGGCGCGGCTGCGCGGGCTCGAATACGTCCTGCCGCGATTGTCGCGAATCGCCGACCATGGTGTGCTCTGGTTCACCTCGGCCGGTGTGATGGGGCTCACCGGACGGCCCCGGCTGCGGCGGGCGGCGCTGCGCGGCTCGATCGCGGTCGCGGTGGCGAGCCCGGCCGTGAACCTCATCGGCAAGCACGCGTTCCGCCGCAAACGCCCCGTGGTGGACCTGGTGCCGCCGATCCGGATCCGCTGGAAGCTGCCGACCTCGCACGCGTTCCCGTCCGGGCACTCGGCGTCCGCCGCGGCGTTCGCGACCGGGGTCGCGCTGGAGGCGCCGCGCCCGGTGGCGATCCCGGTCGCGGCGACGGCCGCCGCGGTGGCGTTCTCCCGCGTCTACACCGGCGCCCACTATCCGGGCGACGTCCTCGCCGGTCTCGGGATCGGCGCGCTCGCCGGACTCGGCACGCGCATGGTGTGGCCCGCCCGTCCGCCGGTGGCCCGCGTGGAGCCGGCCGGCGAGCGGGCCCGGGTCACCGAGGACGGACGCGGTCTCGTCACGGTCGCCAACCTCGGCGCGGGCCCGGGCGGCGAGTCCGGCGGGATCTCGCTGCCGGGCCGCCCGGAGGCGACGCTCGACCTGCTCGAACGCGAACTGCCCGCGGCGGAGGTCGTCCGGCTGGGCCCGGACGCGGACCTCGACAAGGCGTTCGGCGAGGCGGCCGAGCGGGCCGACGCGCTCGGCGTCATCGGCGGGGACGGCACCGTGAACGCGGCGGCGCGGGCCGCGCTGCAGCACGGCGTGCCGCTGCTGGTCGTCCCCGGCGGGACGTTCGACCACTTCGCCCGCGCGCTCGGCGTGGAGTCGGCGGCGCAGGCGATCGCGGCGTACCGGAGCGGCCGGCTGGGCCGGGTGGACGTGGCCTACGCCGCGCCGGCGAGCGGCGCGGGCGGCGACGAGGAGCGCCCGTTCCTCAACACCGCGAGCTTCGGCGCCTACACCGAACTGGTGGACCGGCGCGAGCGGCTGGAGCGGCGGATCGGCAAGTGGCCGGCGCTCGCGGTCGCCGCCGTGCGCACGCTGCGCCACTCCGAGCCGGTCGACCTGTACGTGGACGGCCACAAGTACCGCGTCTGGCTGGCGTTCGTCGGCAACTGCGTCTTCGGTTCGCGGGGCGCCGCGCCCACCTGGCGCCGGCGGCTCGACGACGGGCGGCTGGACGTGCGGATGGTCGTCACCGGGCGGCGCGTGCCCCGCGTCCGCGCGGTCGCCGCCGTCCTGGCCGGGCACATGCACGTCACGCCCGGCTACCGGGAGTGGCGGGCGAGCGGCCTGGAGGTCGTCTCGGCGGACGGCGGGCTGCGGCTGGCGCGGGACGGCGAGGTGTCGTCGATGCCGGCGGCGGTCCGGTTCGGCAAGCACGCCGGCGCCCTGGCGGTGTTCTGCCCCGCACCCCGCGCGGCCGGGTAGCGGCCGCCGCGTGGCAGGGTGAAAGTATGCAGGGAACATATGAGCTGGGGCCGGACGACGGCCGCCTGCTGGTCCGGACGGGACGCAGCGGGCTCGGCCGGCGGGCGGGCCACGACCTGACCATCGAGGCGACCCGCTGGTCGGCGGCGGTCGAGGCCCGCGAGCCGCTGGACGCCTCGTCCGTCGAGGTGACCGTCGAGGTGGACGCGCTGGAGGTCCGGGAGGGCACCGGCGGCGCGCTGCCGCTGTCCGACCATGACCGCACCGAGATCGGGAAGAATCTGCGGAAGATCCTGGACACCGGGCGGCATCCGCGGATCACGTTCTCCTCGACGGCGATCGGCGACGACGTCATCGAGGGCGATCTGACGATCATGGGCCGGACGAACCCGGTCCGGATCGGCGCCGCCCTGGACGGCGACCGCGTCCGGGGCGGCGTCACCGTGACGCAGTCGCGCTGGGGGATCAAGCCGTACTCGGCGTTCTTCGGCGCACTTCGCCTGGCCGACGATGTGGAGATCGAGTTCGACGTCAGGCTTCCCGCTTAGCGCGGGCGGCGCGGGCGAACTGGTCGTCGAGGCTGCGGGGGAACGGCAGCATCCGGTGCCGTCCGCGCCAGGGCGCGTATTGGCGGACGGCGTTGAAACCGGCCGCGGTGATGATGCGCTCGACGTTGGGACCCGGCGTATAGGCGGGGTAGACGTCCAGGTGAGTGATGCCTGGGGGGAGACCTTTCGGCCTTCGGGGCGACACCAGGGTCATGGGTGGGCAGACCCGCTCGGCGGCTGCCATGTCCTGTGCGTAGGCGACGAGTTCCAGCGTCTCCAGGTCGGGGCCGCTGTGGACGATGAGCCAGCCGTCCACGTCGATCGGCTCCGACGGGGGGTCGATGAGGACCAAAGGGGAGACCTCGTCGGAGACCTCACGCAGATAGGCGTCATGGGCCGGTTCCAGAGGCTCCAGGACGAACGTCCGGTCGAAGCGCGGCGGGTCGGCGGGGAGCAGGGGCCGATAGGCGTCCCAGCGCAGCAGACGGGCCAGATGCGTCACCCGTACGCCCGGCGGAAACCGGGTGAGGTCGCCCTTCAACCCGGCCGGGAACGCGTCCACGATCACCTCGTCCGGCGCCGGGGCGGGGGCGGTCTCCACGACGTGCCAGCCGCCCGCGACGCGGGGATCGGCCGCGAACGGCGAGTTCGTCACCACGGTCACCGGGCCGTCCGGGCGCAGGGTGTGCAGCACGGACCGGAGCCGCGTCAGATGCCCCAGCCCGTCACCGGCCGCGTAGCAGACGATCACCGCGTCCCGTCGAGCACCGCGAGATATCCGGCGGTCTCGGCGGCCGGGGTGAAGTCGCGGCGGATGCGTTCCGCGCCCGCCGCGCCGAGTTTCGCCAGCTCCGCGGCGTCCGCTCGGGCCGCCCGGGCGATCGCCGCGCGGCAGGCGTGCGGGTCGCCGGCCGGGAAGGGGAACCCGATCTCCTCGTCCGCGACGTCCGCGAGCCCGCCGCCGTCCGACGCGAGCAGCGGCACGCCGAGCGCCGCCGCCTCCAGCGCCACGTTCGGCATCCCGTCGTAGAACGACGGCAGGGCGACGAGGTCGCAGCTCGCGTAGACGGACGGCAGGTCGTAGCGTTCCAGGAACGGCAGGAACGAGTGCGGGACGTCGCGCTCGGCCAGCCACTCCCGCACGGACTCCTCGACCTCACCGACCAGCAGCAGATGGAAGGCGTCGGCGTGCCCCGACGCGGCGAGCGCGTCCAGGAAGAAGCCGACGCCCTTCTTGACCTTGAGCTGCCCGATGAGGCCGACCGTCCGGCGTCCCGGCTCGACGTTCTCCTCCCGCCATGCCAGGCCCCGCTCCCGCTCGGACGGCAGAACGCGCCACTGCCCGGTGTCCACGCTGTTCGCGACGAACGTGACGCGGGCGTCCGGGGCCAGCGCCGACACCAGCGGCGCGTGGGAACGGGCGACGACGCAGACGCGGGACGAGGCGCGCAACGCCTCCGCCAGCACGCCGCGCCGCCGCATCGAGAACGCGCCGATGTCGATGTCGTTGCCGCGCAGCAGCGTGACCAGCGGCGCATCCAGCAGCGCGGACAGGACGGGCGCGGCGAGCAGCGCGTAGACGCCGCCGAACGCGACCACATGGCTGTATCCGGTCAGGTTCTCGGCGGTGATCGTGGTCCAGAGGCGGCGCAGCGCGTGCTCGGAGTCGTCCCCGAGCGGCGCGGTCAGCAGCCGCCCGCCGTGCTCCCGCCGCACGCCCCAGGGGCGGGCGCGGCGCGTCAGGTGGGCGACGTCGACCTCGACGCCCGCGCCGCGCAGGCCCCGCACGATCCGGTCGCATGACTGCGCCATACCGCCCTGGCTCGGCGGATAGTGCTCTGTGAGCCACAGGACACGGTGCATCAGCTGTCCACGAAGCCCGTGTCGAAGCCGGTGTCGTCGTCCGGCCCCCAGCCGCCGGCCGAGTAGTCGTCGCCCGGGTTGAACGCGCCGCGGTCGTACTGGTCGAACGACGAGTACCAGTAGGTGTCGTCGTACGCCTGCGAGCTGTGCCGGTAGTAGTGGCGCCGGTAGCCGCCCGCCCAGGACGGGTGGTGCGGGTCCTGCGTCCCGTACCCCTGCGCCGCGGCGCATTCGGGGCACAGCCCGTTCGGCCCGGCGTGGTCGCCGCAGACCGGGCGGCCGCACTGCGGGCAGGACACCGCCGCCGCCCGGCCGCAGCGTCCCAGCACGAAGAACCCGGTGGTCACGGCACAGCGGGTCACTTGGTCCTCCTCGCGGCCGTGCCCGGCGGCGTCCACCGGAACGGCTCCGTCGACACCTGCAGGATCCGGTCGGTCATCGCCTGGTTCTCCAGCGTGCCGGGGAACCGCGCGCTCGCCCGGATCACGAGCCGCTTGCCCTCCTTGACCTGAACCCTGAGCCAGCCGGGCGGCGGTGACGGGGGCCGCTGGACGGCGGCGTCCTTCGCCAGCCGCCGGGTGACCCGCACCAGGTGCACCGTCTTCGTCTTGTGCTTCATCTTGAGCTTGCCGCTCGCGCTGCGCTTGTTGTAGCTGCGGTTGCGGACCCGGTCGATCAGCTCCAGCTCGACGACGCTGCCGTCCCGCAGTTCCGCCCGCATCCGCAGCCACGGATCGAACGCGTACCACTGCTGCATGGACGAGATCTGCCCCCTGTTGGGCAGGGCCTGCTTGGGCCCGTTCTTCTCCGGGACGGTCGGGCCGCGCATGTCCGCCGCCACCGACAGCACCCCCTCCGGCGGCATGTCGGCCGCCAGCACCCGCAGCATCGGCACGAACACGCCCGGGACCCGTTCGGACAGCCGCCACTTGCGCCGCTTCACCACCGCGTCGTGCCCCGCGAGGCTCTGGATCACCGGCTCCCAGTCGTCCCGCCGCAGCGAGACCGAGAAGCCCTTCTCCAGGGTCAGCGCCTTGTGCAGCGGGTGGAACCGCCCGATGGCGGCCTTCTGCTTACGCCAGAACATGACGAACCACCTATCGAACCCGTGTCAACGTGCGGTAGACCTCGGCCAGCCGGGCGCGCGACCGCGCCCAGGTCAGGCTCTGCTCGATGTGCTCGCGGCCCCGCCGCCCCATCGCGGCGGCCTCCCGCGGGTACTCCAGCAGGATCCGGACGGCCCGCGCCAGCTCGGCGGGCCGGTCGGCCGGGACGAGCCGCCCGTGCTCCCCGTCCGCCATCAGCTCGCGGACGGCCGGCAGGTCGGAGGCGACCACCGGCACACCCGCCGCCATGGACTCGATCACCTTCAGCGGCGCGCAGCCCTGGTCCAGGTTGCGGGCGCATCCGGTCAGCGGCGCCACCGACACCTCGGCGTGCGCCAGCCACGCGGCGACCTCGTGGTGCGGCAGGGTGAACCGCCAGTCGATCCGCTCGGCGACACCGAGCCGCTCGGCCAGCCGCCGCACCGGCTTCGCGCGCCGCTCCGGGACGGACGCGCAGATCACCAGCCGGAGATCGGTGAGGTCGGCGAGCCGTGCGAAGGCGCGCATCAGCACGTCCAGGCCCTGCCACGGCTGCATCGCGCCGACATAGACGACATACCGCTTAGGCGCGTCCGCCGGCCGTTCGGTTTCGCCGGGCACGTCGGCCCCGTTCGGGACCAGGTGGATCCGGTCCCGCGGCACGCCCCGCTCCCGGACGGCCGCGCCGATCACCCGCGACGGCACCACGACGGCGTCGCTGCGCTCCAGGCAGAACCGCTCCAACTCGCGGATCTTGCCGAGCGTGCTCGGCGCCGCCCACGGCCACGTGTGGCTCATCTCGATGGACGGCAGGCCGTTGACCTCGTACACGACCGTGTGGCGCCGTCCGTCCGCGACCGCCGGCAGCGCGCTCCACGGGTCCCGGACGTGGCAGATCTCCAGCGTGTCCCAGTGGGGCCGGAGATGGTCCGCGACCCAGCCGGAGAACGCCTCGGCACGGTCGATCAGGTTCGGGATCGGCGCGTCGAACCGCGCGATCTCCCGCGTCCCCTCCCGCTGGTAGCGCGGCAGGCCACCGCCGCCGATCACGCCGAGCAGCCCGCCGCCGTACCGCGTGAACAACTCGTCGGCCATCTGCGCGATGTGCACCGCGGAACCCTTGCTGGACGGGAACCGGTCGAACGCGACATAGGCCGCCCTGTGCCTCATCCGACCCGCACCTCCTCCGGCATGGCCCGCAGCGCCCGATGCCAGGCGATCTGGTCGTCGAGGCCGTCCCGCAGACCGATCGCGGGCGTCCAGCCCAGCAGCCGCCGGGCCCGCCGCGTGTCGGCCCACGTCCGCGCCGCGTCCCCGGCCACGGGCGTCTCCCGCTGGATCTCCGCCTGCACGCCCAGGGCGCTGGTGAGCATGACGATCGCGTCCCGCACCGTCACGTGCTCGCGATGGCCGACATTGATGGCGATGCCGGGCGGAAGCTCCTCGGCCACCGCCGCCAGCGTCGCCGCGACGACGTCCCGCACATGCGTGAAGCTCCGCGACCTGCGCCCGTCCCCGAACACCGGCAGCGGGCGCCCGTCGAGCGCCGCCTCCACGAACCGGTGGAACGCCATGTCGGGCCGCTGCCGGGGCCCGTAGACCGAGAAGTACCTGAGCAGGACCGTCCGCAGCCCGCCGTCCGCCGCGAGACCCGCGAGCCGCTCCACCTCGACCTTGCTGACCGCGTACGGGCTCGCCGGGTTCAGCGGATCGTCCTCCCGGTTCGGCCGCCGCCCCGCCGACCCGTACACCGACGAACTGGACGCGATGACCACCTTCGGCCGCCGCCCCGCCGGCCGCTCCAGGCACGCCGCGAGCAGCCGCCGGGTGGCCGTCACGTTGTCGCGCTCGGCCACGGCCCGTCCCGGCCCCCACGAATCCCGCACGCCCGGCCGCCCCGCCAGATGGACGACGACGTCCGCGGCCGCGACGGCGGTCAGGTCGTCCACCGCGAGATCGACCTCGGCGGCGACGACGCCCGGTCGCGCCGCGACCTCCGCCCATGTCCGCCGCGCCACGTCCGGGGCGAGCGAGCGCCCGGGCGCGTCGACGGCGAGCACCTGATGTCCCGCGTCCGAGAACGCCTCGACCGCATGGCTCCCGATGAACCCGGCCGCCCCCGTCACAACCACCTGCACGCGGGAACTTTATCCGCCATCCCCCCGAACCGGGACAGGACTCGCGTCCCGGATCAATCGGGACGTCATCCCGGGTCAGGAGCGCAGGTGGCGGGCCGGATCCGCCGGCGTACGGCGGTTCAGCCGCCGGCCATGGCGCCCACCACGAGGAAGGGCTCGGCGCCCGCGGCGACCGGGACGGGGAGCACGGTGTCGGGAGGGGCGTGGGAGAGGTCCTCCTCGCAGGCGTGGAAGCGGACGAACGCCCGGCGGCGCCCGGTGGCGTGGTCGCGGATCGTTCCGCGCAGCACCGGGTGGCGGGTCTCCAGAGCGTCCAGGACGGAGCGCAGCGTGACCGGCGCGGGAACGTCCAGTTCGACCTCGCCCCGGACGCCGGCGAGGACCCGCAGGTGTGCGGGCAGCACGACGCGGATCATGGCAGCGTCTGGACCTCCACCGACAGCACGGCCGGCAGATCGCGGACGATGGGCGCCCAGGTGTCCCCGGCGTCCGCCGACACGTACACCTGGCCACCCGTCGTGCCGAAGTAGACGCCGCACGAGTCGAGCGAGTCGACGGCCATCGCGTCCCGGAGCACATTGACGTAGCAGTGGCTCTGCGGCAGCCCCGTGGTCAGCGGCTCCCACTCGTGCCCGCCGGTACGGCTGCGGTACACGCGCAGGCGTCCCTCCGGCGGGTAGTGCTCGGAGTCGCTCTTGATCGGGACGACGTAGACGGTGTCCGGCTCGTGCGCGTGGACCGCGATCGGGAAACCGAAGTCGCTCGGCAGGTCGCCGCTGATCTCATGCCAGGTCTCGCCCGCGTCGTCGCTGCGCATGACGTCCCAGTGCTTCTGCATGTACAGCACCTCGGGACGCGCCGGGTGCATCGCGAGGCGGTGCACGCAGTGGCCGACCTCGGCGTCCGGGTCGGGGATGCCCGCCGAGCGCAGGCCCCGGTTGATCGCCCGCCACGTCTCGCCCGCGTCGTCGGTGCGGAACACGCCCGCCGCGGAGATGGCCGCGAACATCCGCGCGGCGTCGGCGGGGTCGCGCACGATGGTGTGCAGGCACATCCCGCCGGCGCCCGGCTGCCAGGACGGCCCCGAGCCGTGCTCGCGCAGCCCCGGCAGCTCCCGCCAGGACGCGCCGCCGTCGACCGAGCGGAACAGGGCGGCGTCCTCGACCCCGGCGTACACCGTGTCCGGATCTGCCGCCGACGGTGCGAGATGCCAGACCCGCTTGAACTCCCACGGCCTGGGCGTGCCGTCGTACCACTGGTGCGTGCCGGGCACGCCCTCGTAACGGAACTCGTTGCCCATCGGCCGCCAGGTGGCGCCGCCGTCGTCGGAACGCTGGATCACCTGCCCGAACCAGCCCGTGGACTGCGACGCGTACAGCCGCGCCGGATCGGCCGGCGACCCCGCGACGTGGTAGATCTCCCAGCCGCCGAAGTGCGGCCCGCTGACCTCCCAGTCCTTGCGCGCGCCGTCCGCCGTGAGGATGAACGCGCCCTTCCGCGTACCGACCAGTACCCGCACTCCGCTCATGGCTGTCCCCTTCGAGAGCCGTCCGGCATGGCTTCACCGGCGATACCGACCCTCGCCGCGCCCGAAACTCATCGCGTGCCCCAAAGCCGTCTGGCACGGCGGACGCGAATTGGGCGCGTGGGCGTTCAGCGGGGGCGGGCCACGCGGGTTTCGTCCCAGACGGGTTCGGGGGACTCGTAGACGGAGCCGTCGGCGCCGAAGACCAGGTGGCGGTCGAAGGAGCGGGCGAACCAGCGGTCGTGGGTCACCGCGAGGACGGTTCCCTCGTAGGACTCCAGGCCCTCCTGGAGGGCTTCGGCGCTGGCCAGGTCGAGGTTGTCGGTCGGTTCGTCCAGGAGGAGGAGGGTGGCGCCGCCCAGTTCCAGCAGGAGGATCTGCAGGCGGGCCTGCTGGCCTCCGGAGAGCGTTTCGAAGGGCTGTTCCGCGCAGACGTTCAACTCGTAGCGGGACAGGGCGCTCATGGCGTCGTTGCGGAGGCGGGCGTGCTCGGTCATGACGATCTCGCACGGGGTGCGCCCGGCGAGGTCGGGGCGGGCGTGGGTCTGCGCGAACAGGCCGGGCACCACGCGGGCGCCCAGGCGGGCGACGCCGGTGTGCGCGACGGGTCTCACCGGGGTCGCGCTGCGGGGGAGCGTTTCGGCGACGGCGGTGAGCAGGCGCAGGAAATGTGATTTGCCGGAGCCGTTCGAGCCCAGGACGGCGACGCGTTCGCCGTACCAGATCTCCGCGTCGAAGGGCCTCATCAGGCCCGTCAGCTCCAGGTCCTCGCAGATCACCGCGCGTTTTCCGGTGCGTCCGCCGCGCAGCCGCATCGTGAGGTTCTGGTCGCGGGGCGGGATCTCCGGCGGGCCCGCCTCCTCGAACTTGCGGAGGCGGGTCTGCGCCGCGCGGTAGCGGGACGCGAACCCGTCGTTGACCGTGGCCTTGTTCCTGAGGGTGTTGACGAGTTCCTTGAGTTTCGCGTGCTCCTCGTCCCAGCGGCGGCGCAGTTCCTCCAGGCGCTCGATGCGGTCCCGGCGGGCGGCGGCGTAGGTGGCGAAACGGCCGCCGTGGATCCAGACGCGGCCCGCCTCGACGGTGACGATCCGGTCGGCGGCGCGGTCGAGGAGTTCCCGGTCGTGAGACACCAGCAGGACGGTCTTGGCCGTTTCCCGCAGTCTCTCTTCCAGCCACTGCTTTCCCGGGACGTCCAGATAGTTGTCGGGCTCGTCCAGGAGGAGGACCTCGTCGGGGCCGCGGAGGAGGGCCTCCAGGGCGAGGCGTTTCTGTTCGCCGCCCGACAGGGTGCGGACCTCCCGCCAGCGGCACCCGTCGTAGGAGACGCCCAGGGCCGCGACGCAGCAGGCGTCCCAGAGCACCTCGATCTCGTAGCCGCCGGCGTCGCCCCAGCCCGCGAGGGCCGTGGCATAGCGGAGCTGGGTGGGTTCGTCGTCGCGCTCCATCATCGCGAGTTCCGCCGCCTCCACCGCGGCGGCCGCCTCACGGACACGGGGCGGCGCCAGGGACAGCAGGAGGTCGTGCACGGACGAGTCGTTCCGCATGCTGCCGATGAACTGGCGCATCACGCCGATGCCGCCGCTGTGCCCCACGGTCCCGGACTGGGGCGTGAGGTCCCCGGCGATCAGGCGGAGGAGCGTCGTCTTGCCGGCCCCGTTCGGGCCGACGAGCGCGGCGGTGACGCCGTCACCGACCCGGAAGGAGACGTCGTCCAGCAGCGTCCTGCCGTCCGGCAGGACGTGGCTGATATGGCCGACCTCGACGTGCCCCACGGCGCAACCCCTCTCGATGACGTTCCGAGTCTCCGGAGGGCGCGCCGGGGGCGTCAAACGGTTTTCGCGAGCAGCGACCCGACGTGCGCGGCGACCGCGTCCAGGGCGATCTTCGACGTCTCGCCCGTGGTGCGCGCGGTGACCTCGGCGACGCCCTCGGCCAGGCCGCGGCGGCCCACCGTGACCCGGAACGGGATGCCGGTCAGTTCCACGTCGCGGAACTTCACGCCCGCGCGTTCGGGGCGGTCGTCGATCACGACCTCGACGCCGGCCCGCAGGAGGGCGGCGTAGACGCCCTCGGCGGCCTCGGCCACACCGGCGTCGTCGGGCTGGGCGGGCACGACGGCGACCTGGAACGGGGCCACCGAGAGCGGCCAGACGATGCCGCGCTCGTCATGATGGGTCTCGACGATCGCGGCCATCGCGCGTTCGACGCCGATGCCGTAGCTGCCCATGATCACCGGAACGAGCCGGCCGTCCGGGTCCAGTACCCGGGCGCCGAGGGCGCGGGCGTAGCGGTCGCCGAGCTTGAAGATGTGGCCGACCTCGATGGCCCGCACGATCTCCAGGGGTTCCCCGCAGCGGACGCAGGGCTCCCCGGCCGCGACCTCGCGCAGGTCCGCCCACGTGCCCACGTCGATGTCACGGCCGACGTCCACGCCGCGCAGGTGGACGTCGTCGGTGCCGGCCCCCGTGAACATGTCGCGGCGGCCCCGCAGCGCCTCGTCCGCGATCACCGGGAGCGCCGCGCCGACGGCGCCCAGGCTGCCCGGCAGCGCGCCCAGCGCGTCCTGGATCTCAGGCGGTTCGGCGGCGCGGATGTCGGTGGCGCCGGTGGCGTCCACGAGTTTCTGCTCGTTGAGCGGGTGGTCGCCGCGCAGCAGGACGAGCGTCAGCGTGCCGTTCAGGAGGTAGACGAGCGTCTTGATCTGGCGGTCGGCGGGCGCGTCATGGGCGAGGAGATCCTCGATCGTGCGGACGCCGGGCGTGTCGAACCGCTCCGGCGCGTCCGGTCCCGGCCCGTCGGACGCGGCCGGCAGCGCGGACGTCGCCCGCTCGATGTTCGCCGCGTACCCGCAGGAGGGGCAGCGGGCGACGAGGTCCTCGCCGACGTCGGCGGGGCACATGAACTCGGTCGAGCCGGACCCGCCCATGGTGCCGCTGGACGCCTCGCACGCCAGCACGGGAAGGCCGAGGCGCGCGAAGATCCGCGTGTAGGCGCCGTGGTAGGCGTCGAACGACGCGTCCAGGCCGGAACGGTCGATGTCGAAGCTGTAGGCGTCCTTCATGGTGAACTCGCGGGTGCGCATGAGGCCGCCCTTGGGGCGCGGCTCGTCCCGGAACTTGGTCTGGAACTGGTACCACTGCTGCGGAAGCCGCCGGTACGAGCCCAGCTCCCGGGCGACCGTCGCGAAGATCTCCTCGTGCGTCATGCCGAGCGCGTGGTCGGCGCCGCGCCGGTCGCGCAGCCGGAACATCTCCTGCCCCATCAGGTCCCAGCGGCCCGACCGCTGCCACGGCTCGGCCGGATGCAGCGCCGGGAGCAGCATCTCCTGCGCGCCGATCGCGTTCATCTCCGCCCGGATGATCTGGATGATCTTCGCCCGGACCCGGACGGCCAGCGGGAGCAGCGAGTAGTGGCCGGCGGCGAGCTGCCGGATGAAGCCCGCGCGGAGCAGCAGCCGGTGGCTCGGCGCGTCCGCCTCGGCGGGGTCCTCGCGGAGCGTGGGCACGAACATCTGGGACCAGCGCATCCCGCGAGGGTAACGAAACGTCCTTCTCAGCGCGGGCAGTCAGTACCCTTGTTCTCCGTGAGTCGAGAAGGTGTGACGCCGCAGAGCGAGGATTTCTCCGCCTGGTACAACGAGGTGGTCGTACAGGCCCAGCTCGTCGACCGTGGCCCGGTCCGCGGCACGATGGTCATCCGACCGTACGGTTACCGGATGTGGGAGCTGCTCCAGGCCGACCTGGACCGGCGCATCAAGGACGCGGGGCACGACAACGCCTGCTTCCCGATGCTCATCCCGGAGTCCTACTTCAAGCGCGAGGCCGAGCACGTCGAGGGCTTCTCCCCGGAGCTGGCGGTCGTGACGCACGCGGGCGGCAAGGACCTGGAGGAGCCGCTGGTCATGCGGCCCACGTCCGAGACCGTCATCGGCGAGTACATGGCCAAGTGGATCGACTCGCACCGCGACCTGCCGCTGCTGCTGAACCAGTGGGCGAACGTCGTCCGCTGGGAGATGCGGCCCCGGATGTTCCTGCGCACCACCGAGTTCCTCTGGCAGGAGGGCCACACCGCGCACATCGACGAGGACGACGCGATGCGCGAGACGATGTGGGCGCTGGACGCCTACGCGGGCGTGGCGCGCGAGCTCGCGGCGATGCCGGTCGTGGCGGGGGAGAAGACGCCCGGCGAGCGGTTCGCCGGCGCCGTCCGCACCTACACGATCGAGGGCATGATGCGGGACGGCCGGGCGCTGCAGGCCGGCACCTCGCACTACCTCGGCACCAACTTCGCCAAGGCGTTCGAGATCCAGTACCAGGACGAGGCGGGCAAGCTGACGCTCGCGCACACCACGTCCTGGGGCATGAGCACCCGCATGATCGGCGGCGTGATCATGACGCACGGGGACGACAAGGGCCTGGTCCTGCCGCCGCGCCTCGCGCCCTACCAGGTCGTGATCGTCCCGATCGGGCGCAAGGAGCAGGGCGAGCAGGCCGCCGCCGAGGCGCGCCGGCTGGGCGCGGCGATCAAGTCGATGGGCATCCGGGTGCACGTGGACGACAACCGCCCGCAGCTGTCGCCCGGCTTCAAGTTCAACGAGTGGGAGATGCGCGGCGTCCCGATCCGCGTCGAGCTCGGCAAGCGCGACATCGAGGGCGGCGTCGCGACCGTCGCCCGGCGGCTCCCGACCGCCGAAGGGCAGGGCAAGGAGCAGATCCCGCTCGACAAGGTGCCGGAGCTGCTGCCCGGGATGCTCGCCGACTTCCAGTCGTTCCTGCTGGCCCGCGCGGAGAGGTTCCGCGAGGCGGGTACCGCCGACGTGGACGCCTGGGACGCGTTCGCCGCGCAGGTCGCGTCCGGGTGGGCGCGCGCGTTCCACTGCGGCGAGCCCGGGTGCGAGGACGCGATCAAGGCCGACACCGCCGCGACCCCGCGGGTCATCCCGGCCGACGCGCCGGAGGAGAGCGGTGCCTGCGTGAAGTGCGGCCGCCCGTCCGCCTACGGCAAGCGCGTCATCTTCGGCCGCGCGTACTGACCCGCGAGCGCCCGCGCGATCAGGAGTCCCCGGAGGTCGCGCGGGCGCGCGCCCTCATCCGCGTCAGGTACGGCTGGACGAACCACACCCATCCGCACAGCCCCAGGATGCCCACGGCGGTGAGGACCACCGCGCCCGTCCGCTCCGACAGCGACACGATGATCAGCATGGTCGCCGACGTGATCGAGATCGCCAGCGCGAACGCGCCGATGATCCCGTACCGGTTGGCCCGTTTGATCAGCAGGGCCTTCTGCCCGAGCCGGAACAGGATGCGGTGCTGGAACACCGGGGCGATGAAGTAGATCGACGCGACCGCGGCCCCGAACAGCGCGAGGTAGAACAGCACCATCCCGATGCCGTCCACCTTGTCGAAGCCGGTGGAGAACGGGACGGTCAGCAGGAAGGCGAAAAGGACCTGCACACCGGTCGTCGCGACACGGAAACCCTGGAGAAGCTCCATCAGCTGCCGGTCGAGCCGCTCGTGCTCGGTCTCGTCACGGGGCTTGTCCGCGGGGTCAACGGTCATGACTCCGACTTACCCCAACGAACGATCACCATCCGGGCATTTCCCGCGCTACCCGAGGGTGGGCGGCTCCACGCGGAGCGCGAGCATCGACACGTCGTCGCGCAGGTCGCCGTCGCAGTAGTCGAGCAGCGCCCGCTCCACCCCGGCGAGCATGTCCTCCGGCGTGTGGCCGGCGTGCGCGGCGAGCGCCTCCAGCAGACGCTGCTGGCCGAACTCCTGCCGGGTCATGTCGCACGCCTCCAGGACGCCGTCGGAGTGCAGGACCAGGGTGTCGCCGACGGTGAGGTCGATCGCGTCGAGCCCCGCCTCGAAGTCCTCGAACAGGCCCAGCGGGACGCCGCCGCGGGACGCCGACCTGATCACCCCGTCGGCGCGCACCACGATCGCCGGGGGATGCCCGGCGGTGCCCAGCGAGACGATGATCCGTTCGGTCTCCGGCGTCAGCCCCGCCATCACCGCCGTGACGAACCGGTCCTCGTCCAGCAGCGCCTCGTTCACGATGCCGAGGACGTCGCCCGGGCACGCCTTCCAGCGGGACGCGAGCCGGACGCAGTGCCGCGCCGTCGCCGTGACCGCCGCCGCGTCCTCGCCCTTGCCGCACACGTCGCCGAGGACGAGGCCCCAGCCGCTCTCCGTGCGGAACACGTCGTAGAAGTCGCCGCCCACGTCCGAACCGTGCGTCGAGGTCAGGTACTTGGCGGCCACCCGCACGCCGGGGATCTCCGGCAGCCGCTTCGGCAGCAGCCCCGCCTGCAGCGTGTCCGCCACCTCGGCGCGGCGCCGGTACAGCCGCGCCGCCCGGATCACCAGCGCCAGATACCGGCCGAGCCGCTGCACCACCCCGAGATCCATCAGGTCGAACGGGCCGTACTCGCCGCTCGCCGCCAAAGTGATCGTTCCAATGGCGCGGTCGCCGTCCTCGATCGGCACGCTCAGGACCGATGTCACGCCGATCTTGCCGCAGACGGGCTGGCCGTCCGGGCAGACACCGAGCACGTCGAGGTCCTCCACGTGCGGGCGCAGCGCGCTCTGCCGGGTGACGAACACCGTGTGCGGGAGCGTGCCGTGCGCGGGCTCGACCTCCTCCAGCATCCGCGCGGCCTCGACCGAATGCTCGTCCTCCGGGCCCATCACCACCTGGCGGCGCAGTTCGGGTGCCGCCCCCGCGGCGTGGATGCCGCCCTGCGCGCCGCCGCCCGGCCCGCCGTTCGGGCCGGTCAGGTCGATGAACGCCCAGTCGGCCAGCTCGGCGGCCAGCAGCCGGGCGCAGCGCCGGACGGCGACCGTCTCGTTGAAGACCGGCTCGTCCAGCAGCAGTTCGCTCGCGGTGGCGAGGACGTCCATCCGGTGGACGATCGTCGCCACGGCCTCGTCGTCGCCCGGACCGCCCCGCTCCGTCCGTGCCTGGTGCCGGGCGGCCCTGTCGTGGGCCTTGTCATCGGTGGGCGTGGTCGTCGGCCCGGCCGCCACCACGACCATCGGGTCGGGCTCGCCGCGGATCCACACCCGCGCCAGCGTCACCACGGCGTCGACCGGATGGTCCCGGCCGAGGAAGCGGACGTTGACGCGGCGGCGCCGCCCCGTCCGGACCACCGCGGCCAGCTGCGAGCGCACCGCCGCGCGGGTCGCCATGTCGCAGAACGCCGTGAACTGCTTGCCCGACACGTAGCCGGACGACGTGCCGAGCAGCACCGCCGCCTGCCGGTTGACCCGCCGGACGCTCGTCGTGCGGTCCAGCAGGAACAGCGGGACGGGCGCGTCCTGGAACACGGTGCGCAGCACCCGGCGCTCGTTCTCCGCCGCGGCCGACCCGCCCTGCCCACCGGTCTGCTCGCCGCCCATCGTGCGCAGCACGGTCAGCGCCAGCTCCAGCTCGACCAGCGCGGCGTCCAGGGTGGCGCGCAGGTCGGGTTCCGGGACGCCGGCGGCCTGGCGCAGCTCGCCGATGCGTCCCTCGAGGTCCGAGATCTCCCGCATCAGGGTCTCGGGTTCGAGCTGGTCGGGCTGATCGTGCATCTGGTCTCCTCTCGTCCGCATCACACGGTGGAACCAGTTCGGTCCCGCCCGAACCGGGCCGGGCCACGATCTGCGGGGCCGCTGTCGAGCAGCCTATTCGCATCACCTTCGTGCGTCTGTAAGCACGGCCTAGGAAAGCCCCTGATCACCGACGATACGCTGGGCGAGAGCGGTCAACTTCACATGCCGCGTCTGTGAGATACGGCGCATCTCGGCGAACGCCTCGTCGGCGTCGCAGCCGAGCGCGTGCATCAGGATGCCCTTCGCCTGATCGACGACCGCGCGTGCCTCCACGGCCTCCTGCAACTGGATGGCCGTGCGGTGCACGTCGTCGTACTGCTGGGAGTTGGACACGGCGGCGGTGCCCTGGGCGAGCAGCAGGGACGCGAGGGCGTGCCGGCCGTGGCCGAGCGCCTTCGGCGTCACCCCGTACAGCGTCAGCGTCACCAGGACCGGCGGGTTCAGGTGCGGGGTCGTAGTGAAGCAGCGCACGCCCCGGCGCAGCATGTCCGACATCGACTCGGGCCAGCGGGTCTCGGCGAGGATGTCGTCGGACGTCAGCGCCCGGCGGGCCCGCACCACGTCGAAGATCGGCCCGTGGCCGCGGGACAGCTGCCGGTCCGTCACCTCGGCGAGATCGGGATGGCTCGCCGCGGCGGCCAGCGGCTCCGGCCGCGCCTCCTCCGGCGCCCGGACGTCCATGACGGTGTCCGGGCCCATGGCGGGCATCGGGACGGTTCCGGCCGGCGGCCAGCCCGCGCCGTCCCCCCGCGCGGAGGGCAGGGCCCAGCGCACGCTCGCCGCACCCGCGCAGCCGGGGACGGCGCGCGCGGCCAGCTCGGTCACCCGGTGCAGGGTGCCCACGTCGGAGGACGCCCCGACCATGCCCAGGCGGGCGATCTCAAGCGCGAGCTGGTCCGTCAGGACCGTTTCGGTGGGCGTCATCCCTACGAGATTATCCTGACCGGCCGGTTCTGGTGCCCGGCCCGCTCCGCGGCCCTGATGTTTCATGGGGAGTCCTAGTTGTTGGGCGGCGCCTTGCTGATCTCGGAGAGGAGCCCGCCCTCCCCGTCCGCCAGCGCCAGGTCGCCGATGGACACGACGCCCACCGGACGCTGCTCGGCGTCCACGACGGGGAGCCGCCGGACCGCCTGCTCGCACATCAGCCGCGCCACGGTTCCGGTGTCGTCGTCGGGACGGACCGTGATCAGCTCGGCGGTGCACACCTCGCCGAGGGGCGTCAGCGCCGTGTCGCGGCTCTCCGCCACCGCGCGGACCACGATGTCGCGGTCGGTGACCACGCCGCACAGCCGTCCGGCATAGGTGACCAGCACGTCGCCGATCCCCTCGTCGCGCATCACCCGGGCGGCCTCGTACAGCGTCGCGTCCAGCGGCAGCGACTGCGGCGGCGCCGTCATCACGTCGCTGACCCTCGATGGCATCGCGCGCACATCCTCCCGAATCGTCCGCGGCTCGCGCGGCCCGTGTGCGCGCCCTACCCGCGGTCGGCGCGCCTATTCGGACAGTTCCGGGTCCGGCCGTCGTTTCGTGCGATCAGCAGCGAAAACGGTACCGGTCCGCGACCGCGTGGTGTCGTCATCGCCGTACTCGGCCCAAGAGCGTACAGGTTCTCCACGCTGCCGTCCGGTCGCGCTGCGGCGACGCGGCGGGCTACGCCGCGAGGGTGTGGGCGGCGCGGTGGCCGGCCAGGGACTCGCGGAGCTGCTTGCGCCCGCGGTGCAGGCGGGACATCACCGTGCCGATGGGGGTGCCCATCAGCTCGGCGATCTCCTTGTAGGGGTAGCCCTCGACGTCGGCGAGGTAGACGGTGTCCCGGAAGTCCTTCGGGAGCGCGTGCAGGGCGGCGGTCACCCGGGAGTCGGGGATGCGGTCCAGCGCCTCGGACTCGGCGGACCGGAAACCGGACGCGTACGCCTCGGTCTGCGCGAGCTGCCACTCCTCCAGCTCCTCGGAGCCGGCGCGCTGGGGCTCGCGCTGCTTCTTGCGGTAGGTGTTGATGAAGTTGTTGGTGAGGATGCGGTGCAGCCACGCCTTGAGGTTCGTGCCCTCCTGGAACTGGTGGAAGTTCACGTAGGCCTTGGCCAGGGTCTCCTGGACGAGGTCCTCGGCGTCTGCGGTGTTGCGGGTCATCCGGACGGCGCTTGCGTAGAGCGGGTCGGCGAGCGGCAGGACGTCCCGCTCGTAGCGCCGGGTGCTCTCGATGTTCGTGATGCTCCTCGACTCGTGGCTGGCGTTGCGGCGGCCGTTGTCGCCCTCGGCGTTGCGGCGGACGGGTGTGGTGACAGCGGTCATCGTCGCTCCCCGTGGTAGGGCCCCCGTGAAGGGCCGGTTGCATGGCGCGTGGTCGGGGGCACGCGCGGACCGGGCGGACGAAGCCGCCCCCCTTGAGTGGTACGTGCCACCGTTCCCGGCGGGTTCGAAGGAGAACTCGGCCTCGCATGGGGAGTGGGCCGAGGGTTGGTGCGCGGGTCGGCGCCGGCCAGAGCGACCCCGTACTCCGGGACGTCGCGGGCCCTGCTCGATCGAGCGCTTTACCACCCGCCGGTGGTCTTCTGCCATGTAAGACGCAAGGAGAAGGTCAAAAGGTTGCCTTACCTGGGGTGTCATCTGTCACATCCCGGTAGGCGCCGGGTCAACGGGTCGGCAGGTGACCGGCCAGTACCGTGCGGACGAGCGCCGCCGCGAACTCCTCCGGGGCCGCCGGGAGCCCGGCGCCCGCCGTCACCGCGTCCGGGCCGGCGAGCCGGGTCAGGAAGGCGTGCTGCTGGCAGCCTCCGAGCAGGGCCGCCGCGATGAACGGGACGGGTGCGTCCGCCGTGAGCCGTCCCGCGCGCTGCTCGGCCTTCAGGTAGCCGATCAGGGCGGTGTGGCCCATCACCGGACCGGCCGTCGTGCCCTCGGGAGGGCCCGCCGGGGGACCGCCCGGCGCCCCGGGCGGTGGCGTTTCGTCCTGGCCGCCTCTGGTTCGCGCTCTGGTTCGCGCGGGCGCCTTGGCGGCGGCCTCCCTTTGCGCTTTGACGGGGCCGTTCTCGCGCAACCAGGCGATCAGCTCGGGGTCGGACAGGACGGGCCCGGTCATCGGCAGTAGTTCGCCATAGAAGCGGACCATGTCCGCGGCCAGGCGGACGAGGTTCTCCTCCACCGTGTTCTGCCCGGCGGACCCGGCGAGGGTCGCCATCGCCGTGCGCGCCGTCCCCGTCACCTCCGCCAGAGCCGCCGCGAACAGCGCCGTCTTGTTCGCGAAATGGTTGTAGAGGCTGCCCTCGGAGACCCCCGCGCCGCGCGCGATCTCCTTGGTCGTCGCGGCCACGATCCCGCGCGCCCGGATCACCGTGACGGCCGCGGCGAGGATCCGGTCCCGCATCGGTTCCGCTGCTGCCAACCCTTGTGTCACCTTTCCTTCCGCCGTGGACGTTAGCACCCGCGCATGGATGAGTGAGCACTCACCCGAGTCATTTCCGCAGACTTCCAGCACATCCGTCTCACGCAAGGTAATGTTGCACTTACCGTGAGTTGCCGGGGCTTCGGGTGTCTTCGCCCGGGAGGGGGACCGCATGGTCATCACGGACCTGCTGGGAGTGGCGAGGATGACCGCCATCACCCTGAACGAGCGTGGCCAGATCGGCCACTGGGACGACACCGCCGCCGAACTGTTCGGGGCCGGGGCGCCCCAGGCCGTGGGCCGCCCGCTCACGACGCTGCTGCGGTTGCCCCGCGAACACCGCGGCGCCTTCGAGCCCGAGACGTTCGGGCACGTCTGGTGCGGCGCATGCACGCTGCCCCGCGTCGACACCGGCGAACCGGCCGAGGTCGGCTGGTGGGTCTATCCGATCGGCGGCGAGCACGGCATCAGCGTCCTGGCGCTGGCCACCGACCTGCGCGGGCTCCGCCGGGACGGGATCGGCATCACCATCGGCGACCTGCTGCTCGCCCCACCCGACGGCCCCGCCGGGCCCGGCACCGCGCCCCGGTCCGCCACCATGCGGCTGCTCCGCGTCGAACCCGCCCTCACCACCCCGTCCACGGACGAGCCGGACTCCGTCACCGGCCCGTTCGCCGACCGCCTCGCCGCACTCCTGCCCGCGCTCGCCCCGGCCGCGTTCGAGCGGATCACCGCACGGGTGCTCGGCCTCGGCCGCCCGGCCGTCTCGCTCGGGCTGACCATCCGGCTGCCGATCGTCCCGCCCGCCGGGCCGGCCCCGGCCGTCCCGGCGCCGAGGCCCGCGGCCGCGCC
>NZ_BCQQ01000071.1 GCF_001552155.1 Actinomadura formosensis NBRC 14204
CGGGCCGGCCGCTGTCAGGCGTCCTGCTCCCCGTGGGGCGAAGTGAACAGTATGCCCACGAGGCGGGGACGTCAAACCGACTTGCCCGGACGGATCGCCACAGATCGGTCGGCCAAACGGCCGGGACACACGCCCAGCACTCGTTCTACCTTGGGTTTTGCTCCGGCCGTCCCGTAGCACCCAGTTCAAGAACGCGCTCCGAGCCGCCAATGTTTCTTTTCGGCAACATCGGCGGACAGTGCGCCTTACGACTTGGCCAGGTATCCACCGACGAAGAGAACCGCCTCGGCGAAGACCCAGATGAAGGCCGCCATGGTGAGAAGTGTGTCCAGCCGGTCGGGCCTGCGCCGGACACCGCCCCAGGCCCACGCGGTGACGGCGACGGCCACGGCCAGTACGGCGGCGGGGGACGACAGCCGGACCGCAGCGTCGAAGCCCGCGCCGCATCCCGGGTCGCGAAGGTCGTCCTCACCGCAGAACGCCGTCTCGCCCCACCCGCCGAGAGCGGAGAAGAACCATAGGAGGGCCAGCGCGCAGTTCGCGATCGTCGGAATGGCCGGCGAGATCCACCAGCTCTTCGAACGTCCCGACATGGCCTGCACGACCGGACGGTACCTCGCATCGCGGAAGCCGTGAAGGCCCATCCGGGAACCGCCGGCAGGGTCAGGTGATCTCTTTGGCCTCGTGGAGGTTCATGTCCATGACGATCGCCGTCATGGCCGCCATCGTCCGCAACGGCTCCGGGACGGGATCGAAGATCTCGGTCTCGTATTTGTCCGCCGTGGTCAGCAGGTGCGTGGCGAGCCCGGCCCACTTCTTGCGCACGTGCGCGACCTTGCCACTGTCGGCGTCCTTCACCTGGAAGTTGGTGCGCGGCACATCGACCTCCACCGAGCCGATCAGCGTCCCGTCATCGTCGTAGATGACGTAGCGGCGCCCGACCCGTTCGGTGACGAACGAGCCGATGCGTTCACCGTCCGGCTTGAGGACCTCGGTGTACTCCCGCCCGCTCTGCTTGTCCACCATGAGCAGCGGTTCGCCGTCCGGTGTGGTCAACAGGACGGCCCGGGCATCGAGGTTCGACTTGCCGGGGACAAACCCCCGCATCTCGGCGCGGCCCTCGTCCTTCGTCTGGCCCGCAATGGCGAGGACGGTCCCGTCACCGTCCATCACCTTGTACCGCGACTTGGCGAACGGCCCCCTGCGAGGCTGTTCGACCTTGAGCACCGGGGAGCGGAACACCTCGTCCACTGTTCTCCTGCCTCGTCGGCCGCATACGCGGGCACCTCACCGTTCACCTTGCCGACGCCCTCGCGCTTTCGCGCGGCACGCCGTCCAACCGGCGATCCTGCCAAGCCACGGGCCCTCAAGGGAAGTAGTTTCCGCATCCGATCACCACGACGGAACCGATCGACAGCACGCATATAACCGGCTGAACTGCGCAATTACGATTCGGGTCGTCCATTCCGGACACACTCTTCTGCCAGTCCGGGCACCATGACCAACCTCCGGATGCGGCTGGAGGTGACCGGGCGGTGCGCACGAGAGGGGTACGGCTATCCCTGCTCAGGCAGGCCCAGCACCCTACCGGCTCAGCGCGCCACCCTCCTGACGAGAGGGGGCCGGCCCCTCCAAGGGACTCCGCAAGGCCATCGGCAAGGCACCTGCCGAGGTCACCCAGATCCTTGGTGTCTCGCCGTCCCGGGTTTCTCAGCCCGAAACGGCGGCTGGGGGGACGGCGACGTACGTGAGCGACGCGGTCGACCGTTCGACGTCGCGCTCCTGGACGTGTTCTGGACGTCGATGAGCGGCGTCGTCCACGGCTTCGCACTGACGGCCGAGCGCGGGATCGCGGCCAAGGACCTGCTGGCCCTGGCCAAGGGGCTCGGCACTCTGCTGCCCGGCATCATGGAAGTGACGGCGGGCAACCTCGACTCGGGAGTTCACTCGGGCGCCGGCTCCACCATCGCCTTGGCCGCCGCGGGTATGGGCCGCGTCCTCCGGACGGCCCGTTCGCGAGGACTGGACGCCGCGCGGTCCAAGCGGGCCACGGGACGGGGAGTCTTTCCCGCCTGGCCGACGTCATCAGGAATCCCGGCGGCCACGCCCGTTAGCGCGGCATCAGGCCAACAGCTCGCCGGGTGGCGGCGACGGCGAGCATCTCGACCAGACCGCCGAGAAGGCCCGGTTGCTTTGTAAGGAGGATGAGGCAGGGCTCCGGATTCCCTCTGGGGGCTACTGCGGCCGGCGCTGAAGGAGGCGGTCGATGACCTGCGCGGCGTACTCGGTGTTGTCTCCGCAGTGGCCCAGGAAGCCGTGCGGAACCTCATGGATCCACCACCGACCACCCGGCCCTGCCAGGACGCTCAACGTGGTCACGACACCGTCAACACCGTGGACCTGGAGCAGCGGGGCACGGGCCGGGGCCACCGTCCGCACGCAGCGCCACCCTCGCCGCTCCAGCGCGGCCGCCAGTGCGTCCAGGTACCGCCCCACCGCGTCACGGTTCCGCAGGGTGCGCCACTTCACCATCTGGAAACGGGCCTTGCGGCGCAGTTGGTAGCCGGTCAGGGAAGCTTGGCCCACGTGACCTTGCCGCCCTCGTTGAGGGGACGGACGCCCCACGCCCGCACCAGCTCGGCCATGAGCATCAGGCCCCGGCCGGACGTCGCGGCGTAGTTCTCCGGCCGGACCACCGGCAACCCCTCTCCGCCATCCCACACCTCCACAACCACCAGCCCGTCGCGCTCGTCGCGGAACACCCGCACGACGATCGGCCCCTCCCCGTGCCGGTAGGAGTTCGTGACCAGCTCGCACACCACGAGCCGCCCCACGTAGTCGTCCTCGATCCCCCACTCCGCGAACCGCGCCGCCAGAAACCGCCGCGCGAGCCCCGGCGCCTGATCATTCGGATCGAGGACCAGCGTGGGGGTCTCGGGGGCCAGTGCAGTGGGCATCGCCATCACCTCCGTGTCCAGGTGAGATGTGTGTTAACCACGACACAGAGTCAGTCCGTCACGCTAAGTTGGCATGCGTACTCAGCGGATTCGTAACAACACGGAACGTGGAGCCCCTCCCCCATGGCCACCAACGAATCACCCGATCCCAAAGGCAGCATGTGGGCTTTCATCGCCTACTACCTGCGTTTCTGCCGCAACCAGCGAGGGCTGTCGGGCGAAGCGGTAGGACGGATCATCAACGCGAGCAAGGCGACCGTTTCACGCATCGAGAACGGCATAGACCGCCTGGACGGACCACGCGCCGCCCTCCTCGACAAGGCGTGGGAGACCGGCGGAGTCTTCTCCCTCCTGGTCTGGTACGCCAGCATCGGCCACGACCCCCAGTGGCTCGCCCAACTCTCGACCTTCGAGCAGCGAGCCCGCATCATCCGGATCTTCGAGCCGCTCGTGATCTCCGGTCTGCTCCAGACCGAGGAGTACGCCCGGGCGCTCCTGATAGGTGGCGGCATGCCCGACCCCGAGCCGTTCGTCACTGAGCGAATAGAACGCCAAGGCGTTCTCGACCGCGCGTTCGTCATGGTGCTCCTGAGCGAGGCGGCTTTGCGATGGCCGGTGGGAAGCCCTCGGATCATGCGAGAACAGCTCGCACACGTTCTCGAAGTAGCAGAGCATCCGAACGTCGTCGTGCACGTAATCCCGCAGACCTTCGAGACCGGCGCCTACCCGGGCCTGGACGGCGGCGTGAAGCTCGTCACGGGTGATGATTTCGGCGAGGTTGCCTACACCGAGTCGCTCGGCGGCGGACGGCTTATATCGTCTCCAGTAGAGGTCGCAGATTACGCGATCTTGTTCGCACGGATCAGTGCGAAGGCTCTCCCCGAGCACAGGTCCAAGGACCTGATCACGAAGGCTATGGAGGCGTTCAGTGAGCACGACATGGCGCAAGAGCAGTCACAGCGGAACCCAGGGCGGAAGTGACTGCGTAGAGGTGGGCCGTTTCCCCCAGGCAATCGCCCTCCGCGACTCCAAAGACCCCAACGGCCCCAAACTCCTCATCACACGCAACCACTTCGCAGCCCTGGTCACCGACCTGAAGCGTTAGCTTCACATGGCCCTGGCCCTGGCCCTGCCTGGGCCAGGGCTTTGGAGCATGGGATGACGGCCCCTTTTCATCTTCGGGTGGTTTCGTAGTTCTGCAGGACGGTGATGGCCTTGACCAGGTGGCCGGCCTTGCTGGGACCGCAGCGGAGCTTGCGGAGGATTCGCCATGATTTGAGCTGGGCGTTTGCGCATTCGCCGGGGCCGCGGAGCTTGGCGTGCGCCAGGTTGGCCTGCTTCTGCGACTCGGGCTTGTCCTTGCCCTTGCAGGGCGTGATGACGACCGAGGCCTCGGCACCTTGGTAGGCCTTGTCGGCCAGGGTGAGGATTCCCGCCTTCTCCAGTTCGCGCAGGATGCCCCACACGCGGGCGGCGGTCAGATCGTGGATCTTGCCGGGCATCGCCCCCGAGGTCCACAGGATCGTCCCGTCCGGGCCGGCGATCACCTGCACGTTCATCCCGTGCACCCGGTGCTTGCCGGAGAAGTGGGGGCGGTTGCCTTCACCCGGTCGGTGTGGATCAGCGTGCCGTCCAGAACCAGGTGCGTCAGCCCGTCGGTCCCGGCCTTGCGCAACGCGGCCCACAGCTTGGGGGAACGCGCCGACAGCAGCGCGACGATCTCCTCGACGTAGCGCCAGGCGGTGGCGACCGACACCCCGAAACCCGCGGCGGCCTCGGCGAACGTCTCGCCCTTGCGCAGGTGCACCAGCGCCAGCACCAGGAGAGCCTGCCGGCCGGGGTTCAGCAGCCGCCACCGTGACCTGATCGCCCGGCGATGGCGACGGACGATCCCCGCCACGTAGTTCAGCGTCGGACGCGGAACCCCGGCTATGACAAATGCCGTTATACCGGCCCCGGGAAACCCGTAAGGTGTCCGCTCCGACCAGCGGAGAAGATTATTGAGGTCTCGCGACGCGATCGGCGATCGTCTGGCTGATGCGGTCGAGGTCGGCGGGAGAAATCAGTGTTCCCTTCGATTGCAAGATGATGAAGAATGTCAGTGCGGCAGTGCAAATATCGGCTTGTGAACGTGGAAGCACACAGCTGATCGACCTGGTCGTGTGGCCACCGTCGAGGCTCAGGGTTTGGGCTTCCGTGTTGATGGAACCACCGGCGACGGAAACCTGCGCGTTGACGTAGAATTTCGGGGTGTTGGTCGGGATGGCATCTGTGGTTCCTTCGTCGCGTTGTGCGCAGTCCGTGACATGGAGAAGCCCGTTCAGTTCGGATGCGTCCTTGCCGAAGGCGCTACAGGCGGCTTCGGCTTGGACGCTCGTACTTCCGGGAAGATAGTTCGCGCTCACTTGTGGACCGGCTTTGGGATCCCCCTGGATCGCATCTTCGCCCACGAAGGCCCACATGCCTGCTGAGAGCCCCGGGTAGGAGTTGTCACAGGGCAGTCCCGCCGGTCCGATGAGGTACTGCGCTGTCCCGTACATGCCCGCCCCGTAGACCTGGGCCCCCGCAGGAAGCCTGACCTGGCCAGGCAGACGCACCGTGGAGGAAACAGGGTCCGGATGTGGCAAGCCGGGCTGCTTGGGGGTACAGAGCTTCGCCGTGACGACCTGCGCGGGCAGTGTGATCGTCTTGGGATCGGCCGAGGTGGGCAGCGTGAACTTTCTGAGCGTCGCCGTGAGGTCTGCTGGGTTGCTGACGAAGGCGGATCGCTGGTCTCCGCCGCCCGCGGTGGCGAGCTGGGTCAGGGCGGCCCGGTCACGTGTTGGGACCTTGTAGCCGATGAACCGTAAACTCAGATCCACCCCGACCTCTTCGGCCCGTTTCTGGACAGCGGCGCGGAGGACGGCGGGATTGGACGTACATGCGTCGATGCCATGGCTGGTCACGATGACGATGCGGTTGCCGTCGCGTCCGCGGAACGGGTAACGGCTGGAGAAGTCGTCGATAGCGGCAAGGATCCCGCTGCCCAAGGTGACCTGGCCGCCGGAGGCGAGTGTCCGGGCGGCTCTACCGATCTTCTGCCGGTTCCCGATGCCGCTGCCCACCACCTCAGCAGTGTTTCCAGGGTCGGCGCAGGTACCGCCGAAACGGCGCAGCGCCATGGCGTCACCGCCCCCCGCATTATCCGCCGTGGCGACGACCGCGGTGCGCACCGCGGCGAAGTCGGCCGAATCGGTCGCGGAAGTGTCGATCAACAAAGTCGTGCGGTATCCCGGAACGAACTGGACGACCACGAAGACAATGGCCCCGACCGTCATCGCAACCACCAGGATCAGCGCCCAGACCAGGCGTCGCCGACGCGATGGACGCCGCCGGGTGGTGGCCTCGGTCATGACCGGCCCCCCGGAGCGGCGGCGCGCAGCGTGTTCAGAGCATCGGTCAGGGCGTTCGCCCTCGCGTTGTAGGTCGTCACGGCTGTCCGGTAGGCGGCCAACTCGCTCTCGTGTGACCGGCCTGCTCGGGCGGCCTCCAGTAGATCCCTCCCGGAGGCGACCACGCGCCGCTGCTGCGCACGCAGTTGTCTGGCCTTCACGTAAGTGTCCCGCGCCTGGGCGGTCTTGGCCCTGCTCTCAAGGCCGTCCAACGGCCCGGTGACGTTCACCGACCCGGCCCGGTCCAGATGGCGCTCAGCGGAATCGAAGCGGCCCTCGTCGATGGCGGTACGGGCCGCCTCAACCTGGCTGACAGCCGGATTGAGAACATCGATAACCTGCTTTGCCTCCCGCAGGACGGGCTGGGTGTTGGTGAGCCACTCCAAGGCGGCGTTCAACTTGGCCGGATCGTCGGCGAACACCGGGTCCCCCGCCTGTACTCCCGCGGCGATCTGCTCTAACCGTGTCCGCTGGGCGTGGGGAACTTGGTAACCGACCACCTTGAAGTCCACTTTCAGACCCGCTGCCTTAATCCGCTCCTGAATCTCGCGCTGGACGAAGGAACTGTCGTCGTCACAGGCGTCGGCACCATGCCGGGTCACCACGATGATTCGGTTGACCTGCGTCGCCCGCTGGTCAGCTCCCCATGCCAGCGTTTTGGAGAAATCGTTCACCGCCTCGACGATGCCGCGCAGCAACGTCGCCTCGCCGGTCGGACTGACCTTGGTGGCGGCATGCGTGATCTGCTGCCGGTTGCCGGTACCGAAACCCACCAACTGAGTGGTGGCATCGTCGGTACCGCACTGACCGCCGAAGGCCCTCAGCGACAACACATCGTCTTCCCCCGCGTTCCCCACCGCCTTTGACAATGAGGCGGCGATCGCCTCCGGGCCGCCCGCCGCCGCGGTCGCGTCGATGAGGAACTGGGTCTTGTACGCAGGCGCGAACATGGGCCGCACCCACTTCCACCCGACCCATCCTCCGCCGATGAGCACTGCCAAGGCCATGGTGATGAACACCGCGTTGCGGACCCCCCGGGACATAGAGACATTGAGGAAATGTAGATTTCCGGCTGCCTGTATCACCTGACTGTGGCCTGAGGCAGTCGCCTCTAGCCGGGTACCCGAGTTCTCCGGCGCATCGCCGGGCTTCTGCGCGGAGCTCATTTCTCGTTGAGGTCTCGGCCGGCCTGTTTCACAATACTGTGCCCCGACGCCTTGGCCTTCAGTTGCACGTCGGCCTCAGTTGGCCTCCGGCTCGACGAGCCGTCCCGATCGGCCTGGTGGTCGGAACGGCGGGACGCCACGGCTCCGAAGACCGCCAGTGCCAGACCGGCAACCCCCACCGTCGCACCGACCCACCCCAACGTGTCGTCCAAGCGGAAACCCACCCGGCCCCAGTACGCCGCCATGCCGACTGCAGCAGCCACCATGATCGAAGCCCCAACCCAAACAAATAAACCTCTTGTCATGTCTGACATCATGAACCAGCAATCAAGATCAGATCTGGTGATCAATTAAAGAGGGTGTCCTGTGACTGGCCAAAAGTGGACTGATCCTTTTCATTCTCGGGCGGGGCAGTTGATCACAGCGTGATCGCAAGTTGATGGAGTGCCCTCGGATGCAGAGAAGCCCCTGGTAGACGGGTTGATCACCACAACCCACACCGTCTCACCAGGAGCTTCTGCATGCTGTTCTACCGTGCCGCTGTGGATTTGTCGCGTCCGACGCTGAACTACGTGGCGGGGATCGTCCCGGCGCCATCGCCGGGCGATCAGGTCACGGTGGCGGCTGCTGAACCCCGGCCGGTAGGCTCTCCCGCTGCTGGTGCACCTGCGCAAAGGCGAGACGTTCGCCGAGGCCACCGCGGGCTCGGGGTATCGGTGGCCACCGCCCGGCGCTACGTCGAGGAGATCGTCGCGCTGCTGTCGGCGCGTTCACCCAAGCTGCGGGCCGCGTTGCGCAAGGCCAGACCGACGAGCTGACGCCGTGTCCCCGCGCCTGTCTGTCCAAGTGATTCCGGATGGTGCCCCGCACCCAGGCAGCTCGGGAGCGTTCACCATCGCGACTCTGCCCGGCAATCTGCGAGCCGCTTACACTGTCTCCGAGCCGCACGGCAGGATCTTGGACGGACTGTCCGACATCGAACGACTGCACGAGCGGTTCGCGGACATTTCCACCTATGCGCTTCCGGCCGAGCTGTCGGCGGCACTGATCGGGGAGATCGCAGACGAAGTATGGAAGCCATGCCCCCTCGCCCCGTGTGGCGTAAGAGCAGCCACAGCAGTTCTCAGGGAGACGAATGCGTTGAACTGGCCAACCTCGGCACGGTTGTGGCCGTCCGGGATTCCAAGGACCCGGACGGCCCTAAACTGCGCATGGGACGCGACGAGTTCACAGACCTGATAGCAACCCTCAAGCGCTGACACCCCGACCACAGGTCCAAAGACCTGATCAGGAAGGCCATGGAGGCGTCCAATGACGACATGGCGCAAGAGCAGCCACAGCGGAACCCAATCCGGAAGTGAGTGCGTGGAGGTGGGCCGTTTCCGCCACACGGTCGCCCTCCGCGACTCCAAGAACCCCGACGGCCCCAAGTTGGTCATCACACCTGACCACTTCGCAGCCCTGGTGGCCGACCTGAAACGCTAATCCACGCGGCCCCAGCCCTGTGGGAGGGGCAGGGCGCGGGAGATTGCGGTGCCGGTGCCCGGCTGGTGGCCGGGCACCGGCACCCGTCACGTCAGGCCGGTGATGTGGCGGCTTGGCCGAGGTGGCGGGCGAAGAATCGGACCGCGCTGTCGGCCTCGAATCTGGGCAGTTCCATGTGTGCGCCCACGTTGGCGTGCAGCGTCTTCTCCTTCGAGGCGAAGGCGTCGAACAACGCCAGGCCGGACGGGCGCGGGATGTGCTCGTCGTCCCACTGGAGCGCGAACTCGATCGGAATGGTGGTCTGCTTCGCCGCCTCGGCCAGGGAGGCGTGCCCGAACAGGCCGAAGTTGAAGGGCGTCCAGGGTCGCCCGCCATTCCGGCACGGCGCGCTCCGCCAGATGGGTGTTGTACCGGACGATGATCGGGCCTTCCGGCTCGCCGGCCGCCCTCGCCCGGTACAGCTCGGCGATCTCCCGCTCGTCCTGCGCCGTGCGCGGACGGTCGCCGTGACCGGGCGCGTCGATGGCGGCGACGTGGAAACCGCAGCCGGTCACGAGGAGGTGCGCGCGGCCCGCCATCGCCGGGGCCTGCTTGTGCGTGCCGCCGCCGTGGCCCATCAGCACCAGCGGTGCGCGGTCGGGGCCGGATTCGGGCGACCACAGCACGCCGGGGATCTCACCCACGGTGAAGTCGCGTTCGCGGACACCGTTCGACGATGTCCCCGCAGTGAAATGCATGGGGTGCGCCTTTCGGGATTGCCTTGGTGTCGAGGCGCTCCCGGCGACACCTACGTCAGTCGCCCGACCGTGAGGGAGAGAGGAGCACCCACGTCGATACAGCGTTCACGGGTCTCACCTCCTCGCTCGGTTTCACGGCTTACGCAGACTACCGGCGGGCGTTATCCCGCCCAGCCGGGTTTCCACCGACTACCTGCGGTTCTGGCCATGCCGACCGGACTTGCCCCCTCCACCGGCGCGGCTTCCGTCCGGGAACGGCAAAAGGGGCGGTCCCCGGGGACCGCCCCTCTCAGTTGCACGAGGTCGTGCGTGCCGTGGACCTGATCAGAAGTCCATGCCGCCGGCGTCGGGCATGCCGCCCGCCGGGGCCGCGTTCTTCTCGGGCTTCTCGGCGATGACGGCCTCGGTGGTCAGGAACAGCGCGGCGATCGACGAAGCGTTCTGCAGCGCGGACCGGGTCACCTTGGCCGGGTCGAGGATGCCCGACTCGAACATGTTGACGTACTCGCCGGTCGCGGCGTTCAGGCCCTCACCCGGCGTCAGGTTGCGGACCCGCTCCACCACAACGCCGCCCTCAAGGCCGGCGTTCACGGCGATCTGCTTCAGCGGCTCCTCCAGAGCGCGCTTGACGATGTTGGCACCGGTGGCCTCGTCGCCGCTCAGCTCCAGCTTGTCGAACGCCTTGGCGCCGGCCTGCAGCAGCGCCACGCCACCGCCGGGGACGATGCCCTCCTCGACCGCGGCCTTGGCGTTGCGGACGGCGTCCTCGATGCGGTGCTTGCGCTCCTTGAGCTCGACCTCCGTCGCGGCGCCGGCCTTGATGACCGCGACACCGCCCGCGAGCTTGGCCAGGCGCTCCTGGAGCTTCTCGCGGTCGTAGTCGGAGTCGGTGTTGTCGATCTCGGTGCGGATCTGGTTGACCCGGCCCGCGATCTCGTTGGCGTCACCGGCGCCGTCCACGATGGTGGTCTCGTCCTTGGTGATGACGACCTTGCGGGCGCGGCCCAGCATGTCGAGCGTGGTGTTCTCCAGCTTGAGACCCACGTCCTCGCTGATGACCTGGCCGCCGGTCAGCGTGGCGATGTCGCCCAGCATGGCCTTGCGGCGGTCGCCGAAGCCCGGGGCCTTCACGGCCACGGACTTGAAGATCCCGCGGATCTTGTTGACGACCAGGGTGGCCAGGGCCTCGCCCTCGACGTCCTCCGCGATGATCAGCAGCGGCTTGCCGGACTGCATGACGCCCTCGAGGACGGGCAGCAGGTCCTTGTTGGCCGACGCCTTGCCCTGAACGATCAGGATGTACGGGTCTTCGAGGACCGCTTCCATCCGCTCGGGGTCGGTCACGAAGTAGTGCGAGATGTAGCCCTTGTCGAAGCGCATCCCCTCGGTGAGTTCGAGCTCCAGACCGAAGGTCTGGCTCTCCTCGACCGTGATGACGCCTTCCTTGCCGACCTTGTCCATCGCCTCGGCGATCATCTCGCCGATCTGCGGGTCGCCCGCGGAGATGGACGCCGTCGAGGCGATCTGCTCCTTGGTCTCCACGTCCTTGGCGAGCTTGGACAGCTCCTCGCTGACGCGCTCGACCGCGGCCTCGATGCCCCGCTTCAGCGACATCGGGTTCGCGCCCGCCGCCACGTTCCGCAGGCCCTCGCGCACCAGCGCCTGGGCCAGCACGGTGGCGGTGGTGGTGCCGTCACCCGCGACGTCGTCGGTCTTCTTCGCGACCTCCTTGACGAGCTCCGCGCCGATCTTCTCCCACGGGTCCTCGAGCTCGATCTCCTTGGCGATCGACACACCGTCGTTGGTGATCGTGGGGGCGCCCCACTTCTTCTCCAGCACGACGTTGCGGCCCTTGGGACCAAGGGTCACTTTTACGGCATCTGCCAGCTGGTTCATGCCGCGCTCAAGACCGCGACGGGCCTCCTCGTCGAACGCGATCATCTTTGCAGCCATAGGCTCCAGTCCTCCCGGAACAAGGTGGCTTAGACGGATCGAGCCGACGCCCGCGACGGACGGCCCCCGCCGACGGCTGCCATTCCGCCGCCGGACTGAGGCCTCATCGCCCCGACCCAGACTGTGAAGCTGTCACTCTCCACAGTAGAGTGCCAACTGCTTTTTAGCACTCTACCCTGTCGAGTGCAAGCGCCACATCCTGAGCGGGGGAAGGTTCATCTACCTGCCCAGCCCCGTCCCCACCTGCGACGGAACCCCCTCCGGAAGCCTCTCGGGTGTGTCGCCGTGATCCGCTGTGCGTGGTCGTCCGCCGTGGTGGGCATGGCGTTCACAATGCCGGTGGAATGAGCGGCCACCGGACGACCACGCCCGCGCCGCACATCGCGACACACTGCCGCCCCGACCCAACTGGCCGCCACGGGGCCGTGCGCCTCCGCTCAGTCACCAGTGATCATCCATAGCTGCCAGCCTGCTGCGGAAGCGACGAGCATCCTGCCGAGGGGACCGCATGCCGGGCGTCTACGGGTTGGTGCGCGGAGCAATCGTGGAACGGACGGCCCCGGTGTCGCCGAGTGGGGCCGTCCGTTCACTCGTCAGGTGGAGGCCAGGCTGCGGGTCCCGGGCATGGGAAGGTAGCGGACCGCTGGCAACCGAGATGTGGCGGGCCCGTGCGGCATGGCAGGCGGTGTCCGGCGCCAGCGGCTGCCCGTTCGGGCGGCGGGGACTTTCAGGGGGCTATGGGGTAGGTGAGGGTGACCGTTACGGATGCCTGGGCCGTGCCGCCCATGACGATCAGGTTGCCCTGGGCGCCGATGGTGATGCCGAACTGCACGGACAGTGATTCCGGCTTCATGGCCTGCCGGGCCAGTTCACCGACCGCCGGGGCGAACTTGGCCGCCATCGCGTGGATCGTCTCGTGGACGCGGTCCACCGCCTCGGCGGCCTTCTCCCCGGCGACCCTGGCCAGTGCGGAGGAGGTCGGCTCGGATCCGGGCATGCGCTGGGTGGCGATATAGACGTCGACGCCCTCGATGGTGGCGGGGACGAGATCCTGATTCTGGTAGTTCAAGTGTTCTCCCATTTCGATGGGACGGCGATCGTTCGATGCACGCGGTGGACTCGAGCCGGGACGGACGCGGCCCTCGGAGCGGTTCAGCCCTGCTTCAGTCCGTGCTCAGCCGGTAGATGCCACGGATCGCGAGGCCCCCCTCCGGGTACTGGTAGTAGCCCGCGTCCTTCGGCTTCTGGTTCGCGCTGATGAGATGACGGAGTACGAACCCGCCTATCTTGAGCGCCCTGCCGACCGGGGTGGCACCGATGAGGGACCAGAGCACGTAGAGGTCTCGGGCACCGTGGAGGAGGTCCTTGAAGGGCTCCACGCTCGGATCGGCGTGCTTGAGGACGTAGCCGACCTTCTGGCCCGTGCCGTCCGACAAGAAGAGGGACAGGATGATCCCGGTGTCGCGGTGGATGTAGGCGTCGCCGGCGTCGACGTGGAGATCCCGCATGCTGCCATCGTGCAAAACGGCCGGCATCGTCAAGGGGAATGCGTTGGAGGAGGACACGCGGTCGATCCACTGATCGTGTTCGGGGTCGTATCCGTGTTCGCGGTCGTATCCGTCGGTCATCGTGCACGCCTTTCGAGAGGTCACCTGGGAAGATCGTCGTAATGGCCGGATGCTCGACCCGGTCGATAGGTGCGTCCTGTGCACCGCACCGATCGGGCCGAGCGATCAGAACAGGTAGTCTCTGATGAAACGGGCTACGGATTTGGCGACGGCGGTCCCCATATTCTCCGCGATCTCTTCCAGCCCGTCCGGCGGGCCGGGTGCATCCATCGCGTCGGGCGCGCCGCCGCCTCCGGGCGTCTTGTCCACCACCGAGGGCTTTTCGAGCGTGGAACTATTGGCCGGGACGTGGAGGGTCGCTTCCCGGACCGCATCGGTACTGGCTTCGGCTTTTCGCTTCATGACGAACTCGGCGGCGGAGAAGGCGGCGCCCGCGGCGGCGAAACCGACCCACCGATCCTTCGTCAGGTCCACGTGGCCCCGGCACAGTTCGCGAAGTTCGGCGGTGCGCGCCACCCACACGCTGTTGCTGAACCAGCCGTCGATCGTGTTGTACCGCGCCGAGATGACGCCGACCACGCTGTCGTCTTTTCTCCTGCGTACCGGGGCTCCGCTCATGCCCTGCAGGACGTCCATGGAACGGAGCCGTCCGAGGATCAGGTCGCCGCGCCTGGTCTGCCCTTCCCACTCCCCGCGGGCTTCGGTCCACACCAGGTCCGGTCGATCCGGCCCGTCCCGGATGACGGCGTGCCCCACAATGATCAGTTCTTCTCCGGGAGCCACCGCGTCGGACGACCGGACGAGCCGCACACTTCCCGGGAATGGATCTTCGACCTTGAGCAGCGCCAGATCGGCTTTCTTGTCCCCGGCCACACGCGTCGCACGGATCATCGCGGAACCCGGTGTGGAAAGGTGGTCGACGAATACGGCCCCTTCGTCTCCGTCGTCCTCGCTCAGCGCCATGGTCATCTGCAGGACGTGCCACGCCGTAACCAGATAGCCGGGGGCGATCTGGAAGCAGCTTCCCTGGGGAACTCCTGCGGGCGAGAGTATTCGCCCCATGTAATCCGGAACGGATCGAGCCTTTTTCACGGAACCCCCTGCATTCCTTGCGTTCATATATAGCCAGGTCACCCGGCCTCCACTGCAAGGCGGGCGCATTTGACCGCACATGGCCACATGGGATCCGCAGGTTTACGGCATTACGACGATCCGTTCTTTGTCAGCTATGGGCAGTCGTCCTAGACAGGGCATGCTGCTGGATGGCAGGGGCCGACGTGGTACGGCGCGTTGCGGGGTGGTCAGCCAGGTCGTCCACTACCGGCGCGGCGCCTCATCCTGCCGAATCGCCGGGCACCGTCCACACTTCCGGTTCTTCGGACGGTGCGCGGTTATGGGAGGTCAGGGTAGGTCTTGTGAACGGCGGTCAGCCGGTCTCGGTGGGTTTCGATCCAGTCCCGGGCGACCTCGATGGTGAGTTCGACGGTGACCAGGTAGGAGTGGGAGTCGACCACGGCGATGGTCACATGTTCGTCGTCCGCTTCCAGGTGGATCTCGGGTGCGCGCTGCCCTTCGCGCCATGAGGCGGCGTCAGCGCCCTCACCCAGGGATTCGAGGACGTCCCCCCACTGCATGAGGTCCTCGGGCGTCAGGCGGGTCTTGATGCTGCCGTTGACGAAGTAGCTGCCGATCTCGATGACGCCGCTCAGGCCGCGGGCGTCCTGTCCGGTTATGCGGAGGACGACGCTGTTTCCGAGGTCGTCGGCGAGATGGATCAGTTCGACCGTGTCATGCTCTGCCACCGCGCCATCCTAGAGTCCGGCCGGCCGGCGCCGCAGGGCGCGGCGCTGACCCGTGGGCGCCGGCGCGGTGGTCGAGGCAGCCCAGTGCGCGGGCCCGGCCGGAGCCGGGCCCGCGGGTGGTGTCAGCCGCCGGCCACGGCGGGGATGATGGAGATCTGGGCGCCGTCGGGGGTCGGGGTGTCGAGGCCGTCGGCGAAGCGGACGTCCTCGTCGCCGACGTAGACGTTGACGAAGCGGCGGATCTTGCCGGCGTCGTCCAGGATGCGGGCGGAGATGCCGGAGTAGTTCGTCTCCAGGTCGGCGACGACGGCGCGCAGGGTGGTGCCCTCGGCCTTCACCTCGGACTCGCCGCCGGTGTAGGTCCGCAGGATCGTCGGGATGCGCACGGAAACGCTCATGGTGCTCCTTTCTCAGGCGAGGCCCGCGGCGCGGAACGCCGCCAGGGACGGGGCGATGTTCGCGCTCGGCGCGACCACCGGGGCGACGGCGTCCAGGGTCTTCAGGCCGTCCCCGGAGTTGATGATCACGGTTTCGGCGGACGGGTCGAGGGTGCCCGCGGCGGCCAGCTTGCGGAGGGTCGCGACGGTGACGCCGCCGGCGGTCTCACCGAAGATGCCCTCGGTGCGCGCGAGGAGCCGGATGCCCTCCACGACCTCGTCGTCCGTGACGTCCTCGACGGCGCCGCCCGTGCGGCGGGCCACGTCCAGGACGTAGGGGCCGTCGGCGGGGTTGCCGATCGCGAGGGACTTGGCGATGGTGTCGGGCTTCACCGGGCGGATCACGTCGTGGCCGGCCTTGAACGCGGCGGCGACCGGGGCGCAGCCGGCGGCCTGGGCGCCGAACACGCGGTACGGCTTGTCCTCGACCAGGCCCAGCTTGATGAGCTCCTGGAACGCCTTGTCGATCTTGGTGAGCTGGGAGCCGGACGCGACCGGGACGACGATCTGGTCCGGCAGCCGCCAGCCGAGCTGCTCGGCGATCTCGTAGCCGAGCGTCTTGGAGCCCTCCGCGTAGTAGGGCCGGACGTTGACGTTGACGAACGCCCAGTCGTCCTGCTCCCCGGCGATCTCGGACGCGAGCCGGTTGACGTCGTCGTAGTTGCCGTCGACCGTCACGAACGTCCCGCCGTACACGGCCGTCGTGATGATCTTCTGTGCTTCGAGGTTGGACGGGACGAACACCGCGCTGCGGATCCCGGCGCGGGACGCGGCGGCGGCGACGGCGTTGGCGAGGTTGCCGGTGGACGGGCAGGCCAGCACCTTGAAGCCGAGTTCGCGGGCGGCGGCGAGCGCGACGGCGACGACGCGGTCCTTGAACGAGTGGGTGGGATTGCCGCTGTCGTCCTTCACCCACAGGCTCTGCAGGCCGAGGCTCTCCGCGAGGTTGTCGGCGCGGACGAGGCGGGTCAGGCCGGGCTCGGTGTTGGGTGTGTCCGCGACGTGGGACGGGACGGGCAGCAGCCCCCGGTAGCGCCAGATGTTGCGCGGGCCGGACTCGATCCCGGCGCGGGTGACGGTCCCGAAGTCGTAGGCGATCTCCAGGGGGCCGAAACACTCTTCGCACGCGTAGAAGGGGCCGAGATCGCGGGTGGAGCCGCATTCGCGGCAGACCAGGGCGGTAGCCGGTCCGAGGTCCGTGGCAGGCGTGAATGCCATGAAAGCGAGGCCTTTCTCCCCATCTTCCCTGCGCCACCTTGGTCGCAGGCCGGAGTTGGCACCATTTCCCGGCCGGCCTCGCAGGATCGCGAGCGCGCTTCAGCCGGGTGGTTGCCGGGGCTTCACAGGGCCGGTCCCTCCACCCCTCTGGATGAGCGGTATTCAGTTGTAGGACGAGCGACGGTTTCAGCTCGTATGCGTGACTTTACATGAACTGACCGGATGCCAGACAGCCGGGTCCATCTGTTGAGACGCTACCCGGGTGCGGTCTTGATCACGCCGGTGTCTCCGCGGGGACGGTGCGCTGTGTCGGGTCGAGGAACACGTGCCGGACGATCGGGAGCCGCTCCCGGAGCCGCCGGTCGATCTCGCCGGCGACGTCCTCGGCCTGGTCGGCGCTGATGTCGTCGGAGAAGTGGACCTTGGCGGCGACGAGCAGCTGCTCGGGACCGAAGTGCATGGTGAGCAGCTCGTCCACGCCGGTCACTCCGGGCGCGCCGAGGATCTCCGCGCGGATCTCGCGCTGCGCGGCCGGGTCGGCGGCCCGCCCGATGAGCAGGACGGTGCTCTCCCGCCCGATCATGAGGGCGAGACCGGCGAGCAGCAGGCCGATGAGGGCGGAGGCGAGCCCGTCCCAGAAGTCCGACCCGGTGATCTGGCGCAGCACCAGGCCGCCGGCGGCGAGCGCGAGACCGACCATCGCGGCGCTGTCCTCGAACAGCGCGGTCTTGAATGTCACATCGGGCGACCGGCGGACGTGTTCGACGAGGTCACGGCCGTTCTCGCGGGTCTTCTTGCGCGCCTGGTACATGGCGCGGCCCCAGGACGCCCCCTCCAGGACGGCGGCGAGGGCGAGGACGGCGTAGGCGAGCCAGATCCCCGTCCCGGTGCCGCCGTGACCGGTCATGGTCAGGACGCCCTCGAAGATCGAGAAGCCGGCGCCGGCGATGAAGATCCCGAACGCGGCGAGCAGCGACCACACGTACCGCTCGTTGCCGTAGCCGAAGGGATGCCGCCGGTCGGGGGGACGTTCGCTGCGTCGCAGGGAGGCGAAGAGGAAGGACTGGTTGAGGGTGTCCGCCACGGAGTGGGCGCTCTCCGCGAGCATCGCGCTGGAGCCGGCCAGCAGGCCGGCGATCAGCTTGACGATCGCGAGGACGAGGTTGGCCGCACCGGCGACGAGCACGGTCTTCGTGGTCTCGGACCTGCTCATGCCGACCGGTTACCCGAGGCACCCTCCGTTAATCCGGCCGGGTCCGGCCGTGGCGGAAACCACGTGGGTCACTGTGGAGCGCCTCGGTCCCAACTGAGACCCTGCCGGTATGAGCCAAGTGCTGGTGGCATCGAACCGGGGGCCGGTGTCGTTCTCGCTGTCGGAGGATGGCGAGCTCACCATGCGGCGCGGTGGGGGCGGGCTGGTGTCGGGCCTGGCCGCCGTCACGGGCGCTCCACGGGATCCCGGGCCACCTCGGCCGGCGGCGACGTCCACGCCGTCCGCCCATAGGCCGGACGTGCTGTGGGTGTGCGCGAGCCTCGGCGAGGCCGATCGGACGGCCGCGCGCCGTTCCTCGGACGGTCGCCTCGACCAGGCGGGGTACGACACAGGTGGCGCGGCGGTGCGGATGCTCGACATCCCGGCGGACACGTTCCAGCGTGCCTACAACGCGGTGGCCAACTCGACGCTGTGGTTCATCCACCACCTCCTGTACGACACGCCGCGCAGGCCGCATTTCGATGCGCGTGCACGCCGCGACTGGCAGTCCTATGAGGCGTACAACGCGGCCTTCGCGGACGCCCTGGCACGGGACGCCGCGCACGGCGCGAAGGCGATGATCCAGGACTACCACCTGTCGCTGGCCCCGCGGATGCTCCGGGACCGGCGTCCCGACCTGAGGATCGCGCACTTCTCCCACACGCCTTGGGCGCCGCCCGACTACTACAGGCTGCTCCCTGATGACATGGGGGCGCAGGTCCTGCGGGGCATACTCGGCGCAGACCACGCGGGGTTCCTCACCGAGCGATGGGCTTCGGCGTTCCTCGACTGCTGCGAACTCCTGCCGGGCGCACGCATCGACCGGGTGGCTCGTACGGTCACCATTGCGGGCCACACCACGCATGTAGGCGTCCATGGCCTCGGCGTCGACGGCCCGGCGTTGCGCCAACGCGCGGCCCGGCAAGACGTCGTCGAGCGGGCGCACGCGCTGAGGGAACAGGTGGGTGACCGTCAGCTCATCGTCAGGATCGACCGCACGGAACTGTCGAAGAACATCGTGCGCGGGCTCGCCGCCTACCGGGAGATGCTCGTCAACCATCCCGAATGGCGCGGACGGGTGGTGCATCTGGCGTTCGCCTACCCGTCCCGCTATGACCTGGCCGAGTACCGCGAGTACACGGCGTCCGTCCAGCAGATGGCCGAGCAGATCACCGAGGAGTTCGGCACGGCCGACTGGGAGCCGCTGATCGTGCAGGTGAACGACGACTATCCGCGTTCCCTCGCCGCTTACGGGCTGGCAGACGTCCTCTTGGTCAACCCCATCCGGGACGGCATGAACCTCGTCGCGAAGGAAGGACCCGTCCTGTCGGAGCAGGGGTGCGCGCTGGTGCTGTCCAGGGAGGCGGGCGCGGCGTCCGAACTGTCCGGGGACGCGCTGATGGTGAACCCCTACGACGTGTCACAGACCGCGGAGACCCTGCATCAGGCGCTGCTCATGCCCCGCGCCGAGCGCGCCGAGCGCTGCGCCCGCCTCACCGCCGCCGCGACGGCCCTGCCTCCGCAACGCTGGTTCGCCGACCAGCTCGCCGCGCTGGACTGACGGCCCGGTCGCCGGAGACGCGGCGTGCCGGGGTTTCAGGTCGCGCTCGTGGAGGGCTCGGGGGTCAGGCGGCACTCGACCGGGTTCGGTTCGTGACGCTGTCTCCAGCGTTCCCGCAGCGCGTCCTTGTGCTGCGCCATGCGGCGGTGGGAGCTGACCCGGGTGAAGTGGGCGAGCTGGGACACGGGCGGCTTCGGCAGGCCACTCGGTTCGTACCCGTACTCGGCGAGCCGTTCCCCGAACGCGGCCTCGGCCAGGCTGATCTCCCAGGGTTCGAGGCGCTCCGCCCAGGACCCGACGCGGCTGGTCGTGACGGCGCCGCGCGTCCGGCCGTGCCACTCCTTCCGGGACGAGACGGCCCGCTGCGCGAGGCCCTCGGGGCGCGTCATCGCCGGGTCGAAGTCCTCGCCGAGGAACCCGCACAGCCGGGTCAGCTCGCCCCCGGGGTCGGCGACGAGCCGCTCGTACCGCAGCTCGTGGTAGCCGTCGGGGCCGAGGCGCCGGGCGAGCCGCCGGCCCTGGTCGATCGTCTCCCGCCAGACCGCGATGGCGTGGTGGACATCGCCCTTGTACCACGGCATCTCCAGCAGGGAGGAGACGCAGTCCCGGCCGTCCCGGACGAGGTGGACGAACTGCGCATCGGGAAACATCCGCAGCAGGGACCCGGCGTGCCGGGCGTAGCTGGGGCGTTTGTCGCCCCAGCGCGGCTTGCCGTGCAGGCGCGCGTAGGCGCGGAACACGATGCCGATCGCGGACCCGAGCGTAGGCGGGCCGGCAACGATCTCGTCGATGACCGCGGCGGGGTCCAGCCCGAGCACGTGGACCTTGGTCGACCGGTTCCCCGTGATCCATTCCGCGAGCGCGCGCCTGTTTCCCCTCTCCGTGAGGTCACCGAAATCGCACCGCGCCGTCCAGGTGGGGACGACGAACCTCGTCTCCTCCGGGATCGCGATGCGCGGATGCGAATGGAGCATCAGCCGCAGCAGCGTCGTCCCCGACCGGGCGCAGCCGAGGACGAAGATCGGACGGTCGTGGCGGGAGGCCGGTCCAGGTGGCATACACCTCATGCTGCTGGAGGCGCCCTGGTCACACCCCTGTTCCGGACACAGTGTTACCGTCCGATTACCGATCTTTGACGGCTCGTCCGGTCAGGTGTAGGACTCGCCCAGCGTCTGCCTGACCTGTTTGCGCGCCTCATGGATGCGGGACTTCACCGTGCCGAGCGGCAACTGGAGCTGCTCGGCGATCTCCGCGTATTCGAGCTGGGACACGTCCCGCAGGACGAGTGCCTGGATGAGGTCCGGTTTGCGGGCCTCCAGGTCCTCCATGGCGTCCAGGATGTCGACCCGGGACCCGGCGATGACGCTGGTCCGGCGCGGGTCGGGGCGCTGCTGCGGAAGCTCTCCCGCCTGCTCGACCGAGCGCCGCTTCAGCGACCGGTAGGTGGAGCGCGCGGAGTTGGCGACGACAACGTGCAGCCAGGTGCTGAACCGCGACCTGCCCTCGAACCGGTGGATGTTCCGCGCGACCTGGAGCAGCGCGTCCTGACAGGCCTCTTCGGCATCCTGCCGGCAGGGGAGGAACCGGGAACTGTGCCGCAGCACGTCCGGCTCGATCTTGCGGAGGAGCTCGTTGAGGGCGCCCTGGTCGCCCTGGGCGGCCCTCACCGCCAGCTCCTCGGTCCTCTCGTCGAATGCCATGCCGCCTCAATGCTCGTTCGCGGGGTCACCCCGTTTGCTGGGATGATACGGGAGTGTCTTTCCCACCATCTGTAGGCCGTTACCGAATCGATCGGGTCCTGGGTTCGGGGGCGTTCGCCTCTGTGTGGCTGGGGCACGACGACGCCCTGGACTCCCAAGTCGCCATCAAGGTCCTGAACGGCAGCCTGATCGACGATCTGGACGTGCGCAACCGGTTCCTTGAGGAGGCCCGGATCCTGCGCCGCGCCGACTCCGAGCGGCTCGTCCGCGTCCACGACATCGGAGAGCTTCCGGACGGCCGCCCGTACTTCGTCATGTCGTACGCGGACCGCGGAACGCTCGGCGACCGCATGCGCGAACGGCCACTTCCGGTCAATGAAATCGTCGCGCTCGCCGAGCAGATCGCCTACGGCGTCGAGGTGATCAACACGCTGGGTGTGATCCACCGCGACCTCAAACCGTCCAACGTGCTGTTCCAGTCGACGCCGGACGGCGGGGAGAAGCTGCTCATCGCCGACCTCGGCCTGGCCAAGGCCCTCGCGCACGCGTCCGGGGCGTTCACGCTGCCGGTCGGCACCCCCGGGTACATGTCGCCGGAACAGGCGCGGTTCGGCGGCGGGCTGGACGTCCGCGCCGACGTGTACGGGCTCGGTGCGCTGACCTACCACATGCTGACCGGGCGGGCGCCGGGCCCGGCGCCGGTGAAGTCGCCGCCGAGCGAACTGCGCGAGGGGCTCTCCCCGGCGTTCGACCAGGTCATCATGCGGGCGCTGGAGGTGGAGCGGGAGAAGCGGTGGCCGACCGCGGAGGCGTTCGCCGAGGCGCTGTCGACGCTGCGCCCGACGACGGCCCCGAGCGCGCCCGCGGCCCCGCCCGCGCCGCCGCCTCCGAGGATCGAGGCGGACGCGACCATCCAGGACTTCTACCGGGACGGCTCCCGGCCCCAGCCCCCCGCGCCCGGCCCCGGGCCGGCGGCGGCGAACCAGGGGCCCGCGGAGATGCGGACGCGGCTCGACCAGCCCATGGAGGACGACGTCCGGACGTCCGAGATGCGTCTTCCGCCGGGCCCTCCGGCCGGCGGGCAGGCGACGATCGTGGACGAGCCGGCCGGACGCGGCGCCCCGTTCGGGCAGGCCGAGGGTCCCACCGCCCCGGACAACGACAACGACCGCACGGTCTCCTACCAGGCACCGCCGCCGGGCGGGGACAACAAGACGGCCGTGTTCCCGAGCCAGGAGCCTCCGCAGGGCGGCCCCAGGCCCCCGATGGGGGGCGGGCCCTATGGCGGTCCGCCGCCGACCGGTTTCCAGCCGCCTCCTCCGGGCCCCGTCCAGGGGCAGGGCCAGGGGCCGGGCGGCAAGCCGGGCGGGCTGATGGGCAAGCTGCGGGGCGGCGGCGCACCCGGCGGCGGCGCACCCGGCGGCGGCGCACCCGGCGGCGCACCCAAGAAGTTCGTGACACCGCTGGTCATCACCGTGGTCGTGCTGGCGGTCGCGGTGGTCGGCGGGCTGACGCTCGGCCTGCTGTTCTCCGGAGGCGGCGGCAAGGACGACAAGGACGGCAAGGGCAAGACGCCGTCGGTCCCGAAGGATTTCGTCGCGGTCTCCGACGGCGCCGGCAAGATCAAGACCGCGGTGCCAAAGGCGTGGCCGAAGCAGCAGGAGCAGACGTGGACGCCGTCCACCGTCCAGTTGAGCGACGGCCAGCCGCGTCCGGTGCTGCGCGCGACCCCGGACAAGGCCGCGTTCCTCGGCACCGGCAAGGGCCCCGGCGTCTTCATCGGCGTGACCACGGACGTGCGTTCCGGCCAGCTGCCGCCGCCGAGCGTGGCGGCCCACCCGCAGTGCACGAAGGCCGCGCCGGAGAACTACACCACGCCGGACGGCGCCCTCAGCGGCACGATCACCCGCTTCACCGCCTGCAAGACCGGCACGCCGTCGGTCACCGAGGTCGGCCTCACCGACAAGTCCGGCAAGTTCGGGCTGTGGATCCGGGTCAAGGAGACCGACGACCGGGAGGCGACCAAGGACATCCTCGACCAGTTGAAGGTCACCGGGCCGTGACCCGTTCCGCCTCTCCCGGCCGCCGCGTTCCGGGCTGAGGCGCCCGACCCGCGTTCACCGCGCCGACCATCCCGGTCGGCGCGGTTTTCGTGTTGCCCGGCGGAGGGGCGGTGACCTGCACCGTCGGGTGCGGTGTTGCATCGCGAACTATTCCGATATATCGTTAATGCATCGCAACCGATCACTAGGAAGGAGCACGATGCACGACCACACGATGAGAGGGCACGGCGGCGCCCGCGGCCCCAGGGAGCGCGGACGCCGCGGAGATCCGTTCGGTCCCTGGGGGCCGGGCGGGCCCGGATTCGGTCCCGGCCACCGCGGACGCGGTGGACGCGGACGGCGGACCCGGCGCGGCAACGTCCGGGCGGCGCTGCTCGCCCTGCTCGCCGAGCGTCCCATGCACGGCTACGAGATGATCCAGGAACTGGACGGCCGCACCGGCGGCGTCTGGCGGCCGAGCCCCGGCTCGGTCTACCCGACCCTCCAGATGCTGGAGGACGAGGACAAGGTCAGCAGCGAGGAGAAGGGCGGCAAGCGCCTGTTCTCCCTCACCGACACGGGCCGCGAGGAGGCGTCGGCGCTGACCGTCGCCCCCTGGGACGAGGTCACCGAGGCCGCCGGCGAGAACGCCCTGCGCGGACGTGAGGTGATCGGCCAGCTGATGGGGGCCCTGCACCAGGTGATGGCGGTCGGCAGCGAGGCGCAGAAGGCGCGCGCGCTGGACGTCCTCAACGACGCCCGGCGCCGCCTCTACGGGATCCTCGCCGATGACCCCGAAGCCGAGTGAGCCGGAACGACCGGTACCGCCGTGGCCCGCCGGGCCACGGCGGTACCGCGGTCAGCGCGGAAAGGGCGCGTGCGTGGCGAGCCGGTCGGCCATGTAGAGCTGTTTCCACACGTACAGGCCCATGTCCGACCGCTTGATGTCGCGCTCTACGGGGACGTCCACCGTGGCACGCACCAGGTAGGACGAGCCGGGCGGCAGGTACTTGTCGCCACCGTCCCCCGGAATCAGCTCACCGCCCGTAAGGCGCCGCACGACCTGGCTCTTGGTCGGCGGCGTGCACATGTTCTCGGGGACGCCGGCCTGCGGCATGCACCGTCCCCGCGCCTCCGGCGTGACGAGGTTCCGCTTGACGAACACGTCGCCGGGGAAGTCGAGCAGCACCTTCGTGCCCGTCGGGTTGCCGAGGATGTACTCGATGTAGGCGAACGACGTCCCGGACGGCGGCGAGGACTGGAACGTCGTCACCACGCCGTCGCTCACCCCGCCCGCCACCGCGGCGATCCGGTACCTGGCCCCGTCCGCGGTGCCGACCGTGATCGACCTGCCGGCGCGAGGCAGCTTGGCGTCGCCGCCCGGCAGCCGCTCCCCGCCGGACGGGGCCGCGCCCGTCCCGCCCTCGTCGCCCTGCCTGGGCGTCAGGATGAGGCCGGCCGTGACCAGCCCGGCCAGGACGAGCACGCCCGCGGCGACGAGCCCGCCGCTGCGGCGAGCCCGCCGGCGTGCCCGCTGTTCCCGCTCGCGCCGGCGCTCCCGTTCCCTCGACCCGAGCCGCACCTGCACGCCGCTCGTCTCCCGGGCCCCCACCGGCCCGGTCGCGGAGGGCCGCCTCTCCCGCTCGGAGTAGACCTCCCGCGCGTCCGGCCCGGCCCACATCGCCTCCCCGGCCTGCGCGGCCCCGGATCGGGCCGCGGTCTCCGGCTGAGACCGGCCGTCCGGCTGGGACGGGACGCCGGTTTGCGGCGGGACGCCGGGATGAGAAGCGCCGCCCGGCTGGGACTGGTTCGAGGACGGGGGCGTGCCCCAGACACGCGGTGGCGCCTGAGCACCGGGCGCCGCCTGAGCACCGGGCGCCGCTTGGGCGCCGGGCGCCGTGTGGACGATGGGGCTGGTCGGCGCGGTCGGCGGGATCGGGGGGCCGGGCGGCTGGACGGGCGTACCCTCCCGCGGCGTAGCCCTGGGTATGCCGTGGGCGGGGGTGTTCCTGATGTCGCCCGGACGGCGCGGGACGCCTGGTTCCGTGTCCACCGTCAAGCCTCCACTCGTCCTCTTGCCCTCGCGGCTCCCCCCACGACCACACTTCCGCAACACAGCATATTTTGGCGCAATTGGACTCTCAGTCCACAAGCGCCCCTAGAGTCTCGCGAAATGCGATAAGTCCAGATATGACTCTTGTCACTTCTCCGACAACGGGACGGGCTCAGAGCAGGGCCTCAAGGAGGCCGACCACGCCGGCCGGGCCGTCGACCACCACGTCCGCCCGTTCGGCGAGCGCCGTGACCTCGGTGGAACCGCTGCACACCAGCACACCGGGCACGCCCTCCGCGCGCAGCGACTCGACGGCGTCGAACGCGGCCAGGTCGCCGAGGTCGTCCCCCGCGAACAGCACCGCGGACGGACGGGCGCCGAGGTCGGCGACGAACGAGCGCAGCGCCGTTCCCTTGTCCATGCCGTGCGGGCGCAGTTCGAGGACGAGACGGCCGGGCTCCAGGGTGAGCCCGGTCCGCTCGGCGAGCGCGGCGAGAATGCTCCGCAGCCGTTCGAGCGCGACCTCCGGCTCGGCGCAGCGCCGCGTGTGCACGGCGAGCGCCTGCCCCTTGTCCTCGACGAACGTCTCGGGCGGGGCGCCCGCCGCCGCGAGGACGCCGGGCAGCTTCGCGCGGGCCTCGGCGACGCCCGGCGGCGGCTCCGGCTCGGTCAGCACGCCGGACTCCCAGCGTTCGAGCCCGTACTGCCCGAGCACCACGAGCCCGTCAATGCCGGTGAGGCCGCCGTACTCGACGGCGACCGCCGCGGGACGTCCCGTGATGATCACCACGGAGCCGACCAGCGGGGCCAGCCGGGCCAGGACCGGGGCGGCGCCCGGATGCGCCCGGGCCGCGGCCGGATCGTCCACGATCGGCGCCAGCGTGCCGTCGAAGTCGAGGCCGAGCACGGCCCCGGCCGGGTTCTCGCGGATCGCGTCGAGGCCGGCGGTACCGGCGGCCGTCACAGAGCGGGGAGATTTCACGCGACCAGTGTGCTCAGGTCACGGCCGGATGCCGAGTCGGCGCGCGGCACGGCCGCGTTGCCGCTGCGACCGCATCCGGCGGAGGCGCTTGACGAGCATCGGGTCGCACTCAAGCGCCTCGGGCCGGTCGATCAGGATGTTCAGGAGCTGGTAGTACCGCGTCGCCGACATGTCGAACAGCTCGCGGATGGCCTGCTCCTTGGCGCCGGCGTACTTCCACCACTGCCGTTCGAAGGCGAGGATCCGCCGTTCGCGTTCGGAGAGGTGGCCGGCGCCGAAGGCGGCGGCATCGGCACCGCCCTCGTCGTCGGGCACGCCGTCTTCGGTCAGGGGTCTCGGGGGTCGGCCATCGTCCATGCTTCCGTCCTGTGGGGGGACGTCACCGCGGGGGCCGTCGGGGGCGTTCGCCGCTCGCATCAGGTCCCCTCTGTGGTTACTGATCCTGGGTCGTCCGGGTTCGGGTGGGAGCCATGCTACGCGTACGGACCGACAAGTTCCGGTGGTTCCCGGGGAACGGAAGCCGGTGGTTCAGTGCATCACACCCCGTTTCACCTGCGGTTCTTTCGCATCTTGTGACTCATCGTTAACGCCTGTCCCAGCACCCGCAGAACATATGTACACTACATGCGTTAGGGTGGGGAGTTCCCCAGCGTCCGGCATCTGACCAGCGAACGGAGACCTCTGCATGGCGACGGAGACCCCCGCCACGGAACGGCCCGCCGAGCCGGACGCGCCGGAGCCGCGGGACGAAGACCGTCCCGACCCCGCCCTCGCCGACATCGCGATGGCACTGTTCCATCTGCGCCGCGTCTGGGCCAAGCCCGACCTCATGAAGCGCATCCGCGCCCAGACGTCCGCGGGCCCGGACGGACGGCCGCTGCAACTGTCCAACCTGATGGTGGTGAACGCCGTCGCCGCCCTCACCGCCGAGACCCCGGGATGCGCCCCCCATCCGCCCGGCGAGGCCACGGTCGGCGCCGTCGCGGAACGGCTGGAGATCGACCCGTCCACCGCCAGCCGGCTGGTCGGGCACGCCATCGACGCCGGGCTGGTGTCGCGCCGCCCCTCCCCCGTGGACGCGCGCCGCGCCAACCTCGGGCTGACCGAGGCCGGACGGCGCGTCAAGCGGGTCGCCGACCGGTCCCGCCGCGCCTACCTCGACGCGCTCATGACCGGCTGGACGGCGCAGGAGCGGACCGACTTCGCCCGGCTCCTCACCCGGTTCGCCGACGCCGCCGCCCAAGCTCCCCAGTACTCCGACGGCATAGGCCGGATCTTCGAAGAGGCCGCCGCCGACTGACCGCCACCTGGAACGGAGCGCCAGCGAAACGGCGGTCAGTCCGCCTTTGTCGGGGGCGCCCCCACCATGCCGTTGACCGCCGCCCGGAACGGAGGGCGGCGGTCGGTCCGGCTTTTGCCGGGGGTGTGGAGGGGCGCCCCCACCACGACACCGACCGCCGCCCCGGAGCGGAGCGCACTGTCAGTCGCCGTTGCGGAGGGTGGAGGTGCGCATGAGGTATTCCTCCTCGTCGATCTCGCCGCGGGCGAAGCGCTCGGCGAGGACCGCGCGGGCCCTGGCGAGCGGGTCGGCCGCCGCCGCGGCCGACGCGGCGGTGCTGTTCATCCGGCGGCGGATCAGGTAGAAGGCCGTCCCGAGCACGGCCAGCCAGAACAGGCCGAACGTGATCGGGAAGACCGGCCAGAAGGCGGGCGCGTCCCCGTCCTGCCAGGGGCCCGGGTGCAGTGCCGCCGCCTGTGCCGCCAACGTCGTCAACATGGTTCATCGACCCTTCCTGTGTGCGGATACGTCGATGCTCGGCGACGGGTACGGGGGGCCGCATCGTCCGGCCGGAGGCACTCGCGGTACGCCCACCGGAGTACCGCGCTCACCACCAGGGCGGCCGGTAGTCCTCGTCGTCGTCGTGGTCCGCGGGCGGGACGGCCGGGAACGCGCCCGTGGAGCGCTCGTCCGCGGGAGGTACGGGCGGGGGCGGGGCGTCGTCCGCCGGTTCGGGGGATACCGCGGGGAGCGGAGCGGTCCCCGGTTCGGGCGCGTCCGGCATGTCGAGGGCGCCCCGCCGGAACGCCTCCCAATCGTCGTCGGCGGTGGCCGCGGTGTCGGTCAGGTCGGCGCCGTTGTGGCCGTTGGCGTGGTGTCCGTTGCCGAAGCCGTGCCCGTTGACCTCGTCGTGCCCGTTGACCTTGTCGTGCCCGTTCGTGCCGTTGGACGCGTGCTCGCCGGGGACGAACGGGCGCAGCTCGTGCGGCATCATCGGGGGCTGCTTCGGCTCGATGGATGTCAGAGGCGGCCCCTCGCCGAGGCCGGACGGCGGTTCCACGTCCCACGGCGTCCCGTCCCGTCCGGGGTCCGCCGGCACGGCCTCCCAGGTCACGTCCACCGGCGGGGTTTCCTCCGCGACCGGCGGTTCGGCGCCCCGGGGTTCCGGCTCCGAAAGCGGCCCCTGGTACGCCTGCGTGTTCTGCCACAGCGGCGCGTTGACCGGTGCGGCGGCCTCCCCGGAGGCCGCGGCGGCGGGCTCGGGGGAGGCGGCGGGCGCCGACGGCAGGCGGTACTCGGGGACGGCGTCGCTCTCGGCGGCGTCCTCCTCCGGGCGGCGCCGCTGCCGCCAGCCGAGCACGAGCCCGAGGACGATGAGCAGCCCCCCGCCGCCGAGGACGATCGGGAACAGCACCCCCGATTCCTCCGCGGGCGACTCCGCGGCCGGGGCCGGGGCGGGCGAGGGGGACGGCGGCTGGTTCTGCACCGGCCCGCTGGAGGTCTTGTTGATGTGGTGCGCGGAGATGAGCGTGCGCAGCGCGTCGACCGTCCCGCGGCAGTTGGGCGAGCCGGTCGGGTGGCCGCTGCGGGCCGGGGAGCCCTGGATGAGCGCCTGCCTGACCTCGGCCGGGGTCAGCTTCGGGTAGCGGGCGCGGACGAGCGCGGCGACCCCGGCGACCATCGCCGACGACGCGCTCGTGCCCGTCCCGACGACGTAGCCGTTGCTGGCGTCGGCGCTGACGATGTCCACACCGGGCGCGCACACGGCGGCGTGGGAGCGCCGGTTGCTGTCCTTCCACAGGCGCAGCCGCCGGTCGAGCGCGCCGACGGCGATCACGCCCGGATACGCGGCGGGGAAGTTCTTGCGGTTGGCGCCGGACCCGTCGTTGCCCGCCGACGCGATCAGCACGACGCCCTTGGAGAGCGCGTACTTGATCGCGCTCTCCTGGGACTTCGTCCCGTTGTAGAACTGCCGTCCGCCGCCGAGGGACATGTTGATGATGTCGGCGCCGTGGTCGACGGCGTAGCGGATGCCCTGCGCGACGGCGTCGTGGTCGCCGGCGCCGCCCTGCTGCCCGTTGTCCTGCCGCAGCGGGTCGTCGTTCTCCAGCGTGACACGGACGGACAGGACGTGGCTGAGCGGCGCGACGCCCATCATCCCCTGCGACAGCCCCGGGCCGTGGCCGTGCCCGGAGATGATGCTGGCCATCGACGTCCCGTGCAGGCCCCAGTAGCGGCTGCCGGGGCGCCGGACCCCGCCGGTGAGGTCCGGCCCGTTGATCACGTGGCCGACGAGGTCGGGATGGTTCTGGTCGACGCCCGTGTCGAGGACGGCGATGGTGACGCCGCGCCCCCGGGAGTACTTCCACGCGTTCTGCGTCCGCATGGCCTTCAGATGCCACTCGCGGGAGCGGATCTGGTCGGCCGGCGCGCCGACGAGCGTCCCCGCCGCCGCCCCGCGGACGCTCCACTCCCGCGCAGGCTCCGCACCGGGGACCATGGTGACCGGCACGACCACGGCGGCGCCGAGCGTGAGACCGGCGAGGACCGCGGTGGTCCGGGCGCCGAGCCGATGCGGTGACAGGGCCGGTCGGGTTCGCACCGGACGGCGTCGACCGGTCTCGGACACGCCGCCGCACCTCCCTCCGGCAGACCGCCGTGCTCCACAGCGGGTGACATTCTGCCACGCGAACCGCGCCCCGCCAGGACGGTCGGCACATTCGCGCACGCTCCGAGCCAGCGCGGATCTTGCCGCCCGCCCCGTCCGAAGGTCTCAGCCCCGTCCGAAGGTCTCAGCCCCTTCCGGAGGTCCCGGCGACCGCATACCCGAACCGGGCGCCGCTTGCGGGGTCAGCGCGGGGAGCGGCGACGGTGTGCGCGCCATCCCTGGTACCTCGCGACGAGCACGACGCCGATCATCGCGAGGCCGATCTGGAAGACCAGTTCGATCCAGTCGATTCCCTTGGTCGTGGACACACCGACCTGCTGCGCGAGCGCCGTTCCGATGATCGCGGCGACGATGCCGACGACCACGGTCAGCAGGACGCCGATGGGCTGACGGCCGGGCAGCAGCAGCCGGCCCAGCCCCCCGATGATCGCTCCGATGATGATCGCGGTGATGATGCCCGTAATGTTCATGCCGTCCCTGTGCCCACTTGGGGCCGCGCCTCACCCGGGCTGCCGCTCTCCCATGGAGTCGAGGTCGGCGAAGGTCAGCGCCGGGCCGCGCAGTTCGCCCGGCCGGGCGGCGGAGGCGCGCAGCCCGTCGGTGATCAGGTCGAGATGCCGGTGCGCCAGTTCGTCCGCGAGTTCCCGGGAGAGCGGGCCGGGCAGCGGCCGGGACAGCCGGACGAGCAGCATCCCGATGTCGCCGTGGGTGACGTCCGGCCGCAGGTCACCGTCCCGCTGCGCCGACTTGACGAGGTCCTGCATGACGAGGACGCCGTCGGACCGGACTGCGGCGATCTCCTCGTCCTCGAACGGGATCTCCTCCAGAAGGACGGGGAACACCGCGCCGATGCGGATGTCGAGGACGCGGTGCATGTAGCGGACGAGGGCGGCGAACGCGGTCGGCTCCTCGTCCCGCGCGCGCTTGGCCTCCTCTGTGGTGCGCTCTAGAGCGTCCAACGCGACGGCTTTGGTCAGGGCCTGGCGGTCGGGGAACCGGCGATACAGCGTGGCGATGCCCGTGCCCGCGCGCTTTGAGATCTCTTCCAGGGGGGCGCCCGGGCCCTGCTCGACGAAGACCTCCCTGGCCGCGGCCAGGAGGCGGTTGCGGTTGTCGCGCGCGTCGGCCCGCAGCGGACGCTCCTTCGGCTTCTGCCCCATGGGGTGAGCGTAGCAAAACAAGTGGAGACAAATCCTCCGGTCAGTGCTACGGTGCGAGTAAGTGGAGAAAAAACCTCCGGAAGGAAGAGGTCATGGCCGCGATCGCCACCCGCACCACCGAACCGCCGACCATCGACGCCACCGGCCCGGCGGACGTCCGCGCCGCGATCCTCACGGCCCGCGAACAGGGACTGCCGCTGACCGTCCAGGCCACCGGACACGGCACGGTCGTCCCGCCGGACGAGGGGCTGCTGCTGAAGACGTCCCGGATGTCCGGCGTGCTCGTCGACCCGTCCCGCCGCGTCGCCCGCGCCGGCTCCGGCACCCGCTGGAGCGAGGTCATCACCGCCGCCGCGCCGCTCGGGCTCGCCCCGCTGTCCGGCTCGCACGCGTCCGTCGGCGTCACCGGCTACACCCTCGGCGGCGGCGTCGGCTGGCTGTCCCGCCGGTACGGGTTCGCCGCCGACCACCTCCTGCGCGCCCATCTCGTCACCGCCGACGGCCGGTACCTGACCGCCGACGCCGACCACCACCCCGACCTGTTCTGGGCACTGCGCGGCGGCGGCGGGAACTTCGGCGTCGTCACCTCGCTGGAGTTCCGGCTCCACCCCGTCTCGACGGTCTACGCGGGGGTCGCGCTGTTCCCGATCGAGCGGGCCGCCGACCTGCTCACCCGGTTCCGGGACGAGTCGGCCACGCGGCCGGACTCGCTGACCGTGACGGTGGCGCTGACGCACCACCCGCGGTTCGGCCGGGTCGTCGCCGTCCGCGCGGTGCACACGGGTCCCGCCCGGGACGGCGCGCGGGCGCTTCGATCACTGTGGGAAGCCGGCGGGCCGCCCCTGCGGGACGGCTTCCAGGCGATGCCGTACGCCGAGACCGAGACGCTCGGCGGCACCCCGCCCCAGCACTTCGACCTCTACGCCGACCTTCCCGACGCGCTGATCGCCGCGATCGTCGCCAGTGACGCGTCCGGGATCGAGGTCAGGCACTGGGGCGGCGCGATGGCACGCCCGGCACCGGACGCGGGCCCGGTCGGGCACCGGGACATCCCCTTCTCGCTCACCATCGACGGCTCCGACGCCTCCCTGGCGCCGCACGCGACCGGCGGCTCGTTCCTGAACTTCCTGCACGACCCCTCCAGGACCGCCGACGCCTACACCCCGGCGAACCTCCGGCGGCTGCGCGAGGTCAAGCGCGCCTACGACCCGCAGAACGTGTTCCACCGCAACCACAACATCCAGCCCGCCTGAAATGCGAGGTAACCGTCATGGCAACGCTCACCGCTCCGGCTCCGTCCCAGCGCCTCGACCGCGGGCTCGTCACGCTCGGCATCGTGGTGGTGCTCGGCGCGATCATGTCGATCATCGACGCGACCGCCGTCAACGTCGCCACCCGCACCCTCGCCGACGACTTCGGCGCCTCCATCACCTCCGTCCAGTGGGTGCTGACCGGCTACATGCTGGGGCTCGCCGCCGTCATCCCGGTCACCGGCTGGGCCACCGAGCGGTTCGGGGCCCGCCGCGTCTGGATCACCGCGCTGCTGCTGTTCCTCGGCGGCTCCGCGCTGTCCGGACTCGCCTGGTCGATGCCCGCGCTGATCGCGTTCCGGGTCGGGCAGGGCATCGGCGGCGGCATGATCATCCCGGTTGCGCAGACGATCCTCGCCCAGGCCGCGGGACCGTCCCGGATGGGACGCGTCATGGGCTTCATCGGGCTGCCGATGCTGCTCGGCTCCGTCGCCGGCCCGATCGTCGGCGGGCTGATCATCTCGACGGCCGGCTGGCGCTGGATCTTCCTCGTCAACCTGCCGCTGGGCGTGATCGCCGTCCTCGCCGCGCTGCGCCTGCTGCCCCGCTCGGAGCCCCGTCCCGCGTCACTGGACGTCCGGGGCCTGCTCCTGCTGTGCGCCGGCGTGACCCTGTTCGTCTACGGAACCACCGAGGCGGGACGTCCCGGAGGGCTCGACGCGCCGCGCACCTGGACGATCCTCGGCACCGCGGCCGTGCTGATCGCGCTGTACGTGCTGCACGCCCGCCGAGGTGAGGCGCTGATCGACATCGCGCTGTTCCGGCACCGCGGCTTCACCGCCGCCGCCGTGACCAACGTCGTCGTCGCGATCGCGCTGTTCGGCGTCCTCGTCCTGCTGCCGCTGTACTGGCAGGTCGTCCGCGGCCACGGCCCGCTGGCCACCGGCCTCCTCCTCGCGCCCCAGGCGCTGGGCGCCGCGGTGGCCATGCCCCTGGCCGGACGCCTCACCGACCGCCTCGGCGCCGGCGTGGTCGTCCCCACCGGCGTCGTCCTCGGCCTCCTGGGCACGGCCGCCTACACACAGATCCACGCGGACACCCCGGTGACCCTGCTCGCGGCGGCGCTCTTCGTCATCGGGCTCGGCCTGGGCGCGACGATCATGCCGTCCATGGCGGCCGCCTACCAGGCCCTGCCGCCGGCGCTGATCCCCCGTGCGACCAGTGCGATCAACACCCTCCAGCGGATGGGCGCGTCGGTCGGCACCACCGCGCTGGCGGTGATCCTGCAACACGAGATCACCGTCCAGGCCCCCGGCCTCGGCGGCTCGGCCCTGGCCCCGCTCCCCGACGCGACGCGCATCGCCGTGGCCCCGCACCTGGCGGCCGCCTTCGGCCACGCTTTCTGGATCGCGCTGGTCATCGGGGCCTTGGCAGTGATCCCGGCCCTCCTGCTCCCCCGAGGCGACGCCGGGCGGCCTACCTCCGGATGACCCTCATCGGCACGGGCCCGGCCGGGCGATACGTGATCTCCGCCCGGCCGGGCACGGCCACGCCCGGCGCCAGATCCAGCCGGTAAGCGCGGCTGATGGTGGCGAGCACCAAAGTCGCCTCCAGCATCGCGAAGCCGGCTCCGACACAAATACGCCGGCCGCCCCCGAACGGCAGGTACGCATATCGGGGACGCTGCTGATCCCCGATGAACCGTTCCGGCTGAAACCCCTCGGGATTGGGCCAGAAATCCTCGTTCCGGTGAATCAGATAAGGCGGGATGGCCACGGTGGACCCGGCCGGTATCCGCACCCCGGCGACGTCGTCGTCATTCACCGCGTCACGCTCGATGGTCCAGGCCGGCGGATAGAGCCGCATGGCCTCCGAGAGGACGGCCTTCGTCCACGGCAGCCGATCGGCATCCTCGGCCTTCGGCTCCCGGCCGCCGAGCACATCGTCCACTTCCTCTTCCAGCCGCTCCCTGGCCGCCGGATACCTGGACAACAACACCAACGTCCACGCCAGCGAAGCCGCGGTGGTCTCATGACCGGCCAGCAAAAGCGTCAGGACCTCGTCCCGAAGCTCCTCCGCGTCGAACTCGCCCCGCTCCTTGAGCAGATTCAGAAGCTCTCCCCCGGAACCCCCTGAACGACCCGCTGCACCATTCCATCAAGATGCGCGATCGCACCCCCAAGACCCGGCACCCGCCGATACAGTTCCCGCTTCGCGGTCACACCCGGCAGGAACGTCCCGATCACCGTGCCCCGTTGCAGCGCCTCCAGTGCCCGCCCCGTCCGCTGCGCCTCCCCGGCGAGCTCACTGCCGAAAAGCGCCCGCCCGACGATGTCCAGCGTGAGCTTCCGCAATTCCCCCGCCGCGTCCAGCATCACCCCGTCAGGCCACCGCCGGACGAACCGCTCCGCCGTCTCCACCATCTGCGGCACGAACCCGACGATGTGCCGCTGCGAGAACACCGGCTGCACCAGCCGCCGATGCCGCCGCCACGTCTCCCCCTCACTGGTCAGCAGCCCGTCCCCGAGAACCGCCCGCAACGGCCGGTACGTGAACGCCTTCACATAGTTGTCCTGGCCGGCCACCAGCACCCGCTCGGCATGCTCGGGCCGCGACAGCAGAAAGAACGCCCGCCCCGCCCCGAACGGCACCCGCACCGCATCCCCATAGCGCCGTGCGAGCGCCCCATACGTCCCCAGCGGATCCCGGACCATCCGCCCCCACCACCGAAAGGCCTCTGCACTCCCCGGCCCGGCAACGCCCACTCCACCCATCCCCCCACCGTAAGAACCGTCCCCGTCCCCGACAACCCAGACGCCCCACACGCGCCGCCGCCCCGAGCCCGGCGGCGGCCAGGCCCGGGGCGAACGGTGGAAGGCTACGGCGTCGTCGTCTCCCAGTACTTCCAGCCTTCCTTGGTGGTCGGAATGTCACCGTAGAAGGCGTCCAGGAACTGATCAGAGCAATCTGGGCGGGTGCGGCGCTTCTCGAACAGCACCCGGTAGCCGATCACGCGGTAGCGGATGTGCCCGTACCGATTCCCGCTGATCTGGTGCTCGTACCAGTGCCCCACGGTCACGGTGTTGGACTTGGTCGCCGACGCGGACACCTGTACTTTGACGGTGGCCCACAGCGCCCCGATGGACACATCCGCACCGGCCTCAAGCGTCGCGGACTCCGTCCACGACTTGTCGACCTTGCCGGTGACCTTGCCGCCCTTGCCGTCCACGAAATGCGTGCCGGGCACCCAGTAGCTGACCACTTTCTTCGACTTGACCTTGTAGTAGACATCGGTCGGGCACCCCCTCGCCGGCTTGGCGGGGCCGGCCGGCGACGCGGCCACGGCCGGCGTGGCGCTCGCGGTGAGCGCCACCGCGGTCGCCAGGCCGAGCCCGAGCGTACGGAACCTGGTCATCTTTGACTCCTCTTCGTGTTCGACGCGGAAAGCCGAAGCGCTTTTGCGCAACGTGCCGCAATGGCGGGGATCCCAAGTGGCGCCATCGCGTCCGGCATCGAGCATTCAAGTCGTCCTGATCATGGAGTTGCACCCATTCGAGCGTTCGGGATAGACCCGAACGGCGCCGTTCTGCCACACTCTGCGCGTGAACGACGGCGAGGAGGAACTGGCCCCTTCCTCGGTGACCACCGAGGAACAGTTCGTCGTGGCGCTGCGAAGACTCCGGGAACGCAGCGGCCTGACCTACAAGGAAATCGAGCGGCGCACCTCCGCCGGGGACGGCCTCCCGCTGCCGGCGTCCACTCTGGCCACGGCACTGCACCGGCACACCGTCCCCCGGCGCGAGATCGTGACGGCGCTCGTACAGGTCTGCGGCGACGACGTGACCCCGTGGCTGACGGCCCGGGAACGCCTCCTCCACCCCATGCCCCCCGAGCCGCCCGCCCCCGCCGAAAGCCCCCC
>NZ_BCQQ01000072.1 GCF_001552155.1 Actinomadura formosensis NBRC 14204
CGGGCCCATGTGCCGTTTCGTGATGCCGGCGGCGCGCGGCGGGTGGCGGCGCCCGGACGGCCCGCCCGCCGGCCCGTCCGACCACGCGCTGGCGCGCACCGTGCTCCGGTTCGCGATCGTGCTGCGCTGCGGGGGCGTCGCCGCGGCCATGGTGGCGGCGGGCATCGGCGACGGGGCGGGAGTGTCCCGGGGCTGGCAGGCCGGGGTGCTGGCCGGCCTGGGGTGCTGGGCCGCGCTCTTCACGGCGGTGGCGATCCGGCGTGGCCTGAGCCTTCCGCTGGTGGCCGCCGACGTCCTCGTCGTGGCGCTGGTGCTGCTGGCGCAGCCGCGCTACATCTCGGAGGCCGCCGTGGCCGACGAGACCACGTGGGCGATCATGCTGGCCGGCACCTCGATCTACGTCGCGCAGCTCGCGCTGCGCCCGCCGGTGAGCCTGCCGCTCGCGGCCGTCGTCATCGCGGCGTACCAGATCGGTGTGCCCGCGGTGACGTCCCAGCCCAGGGTCATGATCGTGCAGACGCTGGCCGTCGTCGCCATCATGGAGCTGCTCCGCCGCGGCGGGCGGAAGGCGGACGCCGTGGTGGCCGGGCGGGATCTGGAGCGGCGCCAGGTGGTCGTCGAGGCGGCCCGGCGCGCCGACGAGCGGGAACAGCGGGCGCAGCTGCACGATTCGGTGCTGGCCACGCTCACCATGGTCGCCTCGGGAGCCGTGGGACCGGGCTCGGCGACCCTTCGTCCGGCGGCGCTGCGCAGTCTCGCGATCATGGAGGGCCGCGCGGGCTGCGGGCCGCCGCCCGCGCGGCCGGTCGACCTGGCCGAGGCGCTGACGGCGCCGGGCGATCGGCCTCCGGGTCTGGTCGTGGAGTACGCCGTCGCGCCGATCAGCACGCCGGAGCCGGTGGCCCTCGCGATCCGCGGGGCCGTCGGCGAGGCGCTCCGCAATGTCGAACGGCATTCGGGAACCACGCGGGCGCGGGTGAGCGCGGAGCAGAGCGCGGGCGTGCTGACGGTCGAGATCGCCGATGCCGGCCGGGGGTTCTCCCCGGCCCGTGTCCCGGACACGCGGTACGGCATCAGGGTCTCGATCGTCGACCGGATGGCGGCGGTCGGCGGGATCGCCGAGGTGAAGTCGGCCCGCGGGCGCGGCACCCGGGTCAGGCTGCGCTGGCCCCATGGCTGAGGCGGCATCGGCGACGCCGTTCGCGGCGCGTTTCCGCCGGGCGTTCGACCAGGCGACGATCATCGTCGTGACCGCCTGGCAGGTCGGCGCGGCGGGCACGGCCCTGCTGGCCTATCACGACGTGTACTCGTCTCCCGCCCTGGCCGTCGGCGCCTGGCTGCTGCAGCTGGCGGTCATCGCCGTGGGAGCCGTATGGCTGTTGCGGCGGCGGGCGAACACCGTCATGACCTGGTCACTCCTCGCCGTCAACCTGTCGGCCCTGGTCGTGGTGCTGGTCATCTGCCCGCCCCAGGAGATGCTCCGCATCAACTGGACCTGGTCCACGACCGGCCTGATCGGCGTGCTGCTCCTGCTTCACCGGCCGGTGGGCGAGCTGGTGTTCTTCCTGGCGGTCGGCGCGGGCGCCGTCCTCGCCGCGCTCGTGGTCACCGGCGACGCGGACCGGCACGACCTCGCGGGCTTCGTGACCCTGTGCTACGCCTCCGCGAGCATCCAGTTCGCCATGATGGCGGGGGCGCGCGTCTTCCGGTTCACGGCCGGCGTCGCGGCGGACGCCGCCGCCGAGCAGGCGGAGATGGCGACCCGCCAGGCCGTCATCGCCGAGGTCGCCGCCGCCCGGCGGGCCCGCTACCGGGAGGCCAGGCGGCTCATCGTGCCGATCCTGCGCGGTCTGGCGGACGGCGCCCTCGACCCCGCGGACCCGTCGACGCGGCAGCGGTGCGCCGTCGCCGAAGCCATGCTCCGCCGGCTCATGACCCGGCAGGAGGACCTGCCCCATCCGCTGCTGCGCGGCCTGGAGGACGGCGTCGCCGCCGCCGCGCGGCGCGGCGCCGTGGTGAGCGTGGCCCTCGTCGGGGAGCTGTCGCCGATGCCGGCCGGGATCGGCCCCGCGCTCACCGAGCTTCCGCTCGCGGTGCTCGCGAGGACCCGCGCCTACGCCCGCATCACCGTGGTGGAGACCGAGCCGGGTCACGTCAGTGTCTCGATCCTGGCGGACGGTACCGCGCCCGCCCCGCCGGCGGGTTCCGCCGGCCACGTGTCCGCGGAACGCGGTGTCACCGTCACCATGGACCACGATGGTGACCTCCTCTGGCTGGAGACCCGATGGCAACGCCCGTGACCACCGCCGTGATCGACGATCAGGACGTCGTCCTGTCCGGTGTCGACACCTGGATCGCCGCCGACCCCGAACAGCGGGTCCGGATCATCCACCGCGCCACCAGCCTGGACGGCCTGGAGAAGGGGCCGGCCGCCGCCGCCGACGTCCTGGTCGTCGACCTGCGCATCGCCGGTGAGCTCGTCTTCGACCGGATCGCCGAGCTGACCGCCGCGGGCCACCGCATCGTGGTCTTCTCCCAGCACGCCGAGCCCGACTTCATCCACCGGGCCGAGATGGCGGGTGCGCGGGCGTACGTCACGAAGGAGACCCGCGAGGGCCGGCTGCATCTGATCGAGGCGATCCTGGCCGTGGCCGCCGGCGACACGTACACGACTCCTTCGCAGGCGGGGGCCATGCTCGCGGCCACCGGCACCGGCCGGCCCAGTTTCTCCGGCCAGGAGCTGCGGACCATGCGGCTGTGGCTCGCCGGGCTGACCCGCGCGGGCGTGGCCCGGCAGATGGGCATCAGCGAGCACACCGTCAAGCAGTACCTGGACCGTGCCAGGGAGAAGTACGCCAAGGCCGGCCGTGAGGCCCGTACACGGCTTGACCTTTACCGGGAGGCCCGGCGCGACGGCATCGTGGACGGTCCCTGACGCGGACGGCCCCCCTTCCCGTCCGCCATGACCCCCGAACATCCGTCATGACAACGTCGCGGCTCCTCCCCCAAGCTGTTGGCGAGGCGAGCGGACCGGCCGGAACCCCCTGCCGGTCCGTTTCACGCTGACGAGAAGGAGCAGAGGATGAAAGGCGCCACGCAGATCAGGGCCGCGACGATCGCGGTCGCTGTGGGAGCCCTGACGACCGGGCTCATGTCCGCCCCCGCGCACGCCGCCGCGGCCAAGGGCGAGACCTTCACCCGGTCCTACACGCTGGTCAAGGAGTTCAATTCCAAGCCCCTGAAGCGTTGTGCCAGGCTCACCGTCTGGGGTTCGGTCACCTTCACCCGCACCCAGGGGCCGGGGTTCTACCTGATCTACAAGAACATCAAGGTGAACAACCCCACGGCGCGGGTCAGCGCGCTGGCGAAGTGCGGCAGCAAGAAGTCCTCCACGCTGACGAAGGGGACGATCACGCAACGCTGGTACGAGAGCAGTTGCAAGGCGAACGTCAAGGTCGCTGTCGGATTCCCCTGGGCGGTTTCCGTCGAGCCCACGGTCGAGTGCGGAAATCGACGGGTCGGTAAGAGGAAGACCACCTACACGGGTACAGCCAAGACGTACACCCAGTACAACAGCGGCCGGCCGCTGTCCTTCACGGGCACGCTGTACGCCGGCCCCTCGGTGAAGCAGCCTCCGGCGCCGCTCTGCCTCTCCGCCAAGCCGACGATCACGATCTACGCGAAGAGCAAGTCCGACTCGTTCACCACGACGATGAAGGCCTGCGTGAAGCCGTAGCGGCTTGACCCGCGGCCACCCCCCGTTCCGGAACGGGGGGTGGCCGCGGCGCCTCGGCGGACCCCGCCGGGGAGCAGGGTCAGGGAGGGGAACCACTCGCGGCCGCGCATCCGCGCCTCAAGATCCATCCCCGGTCAACTCTCTGACGTCGAAATAGAACGTCGTCTTCCCCGATGCTTGCAAGTCGAGGAGGATGGCGAGGTCGGCATCAGCGGGGGACGAGCTCACGCACAAGGTCGGCGGCGGGAGTCTCGGTGGCCTTGCGGAAGGATTCGCCCGCCCACAGGTTGACGCCCTCCGGGTCGCCTTGCGCGGCGGACGCCTTGCGTAGCGGCGAGGTCACGTAGTGGACGTCGGGGTAAGCGGCCGGTGCGTGCGCCGAGTGTTCAGTGAGGAAGCGGTTGACCAGACCGCGCGCCAGCCGTCCGCTGAAGGCCCGGGTCATCGCGGTGGACGTGAAGCGCGGGTCCGCCAGGGCCGCCTTGTGGACGGCGCTTGCGCCGCTCTCCGGGCAGCGGACGAAGGCCGTTCCCAACTGGGCGGCGACCGCGCCCACACCGAGGATCTCGGCGACGTCCACGGGCGTGGCCAGGCCCCCGGCGGCGATGAGGGGCTGCGAGGTCATCCTGCGCACGGAGTGCAGCAGGACGCGCAGCGGCAGCGGCTCGTCGGACACGTTGGTGAACGATCCCCGGTGCCCCCCGGCCTCCGCCCCCTGCAGGCAGAGGGCGTCGGCGGCGGACGCCCGCCTGGCCTCGTCCACGGACGTCACCGTGACGATCACGAGCACGCCCCGGGCCTGGAACGCCCGGATCACCTTCGGCGGCGGGCAGCCGAAGGTGAAGCTGACGAACACCGGCGGGTCGGACAGCAGATCGGCGACCTTCGCCTCGTACGCGTCGTCCCGGGGACCCGGAACGCCGGGCGAGACGCCGAGACGCTCGGCCTCGGGCGCGAGACGGTCCCGGTAGGCGGCGACATCGGCGGGGTCGATCTCGTCCAGCGACGGCATGAAGACGTTCACCCCGAATGGGCGCGATGTCAGCTTCCGGGTGGCGGCGATGTCCGCGCGCATGGCCTCCGGCGTCTTGTAGCCGGCGGCGAGGAAGCCGAGCCCGCCCGCGTTCGAGACGGCGGCGGCCAGTTCCGGTGTCGACGGCCCGCCCGCCATCGGTGCCTGCACGATCGGGACGTCCGTCCACATGGTGTTCACCCCGTCCTGAAAGCCCACTGGCCAGGATAGGCGGCCGTGTCCTCCCGGCCTCCGGGCGGGTTGCGGGTGCCGGGGTGCGCCCGGTAGGAGGGTGGGGACGGAGGGGAGCCTGTATGCGGGTGCTGCTGCACTACGACATGGATCATGAGGAGCCCGGCCTCGACATCGTGAGCTGCTCCGAGCAGGACGACGCGCGGTTCGCCGGACTGCTGCCGGACGCCGAGGTCATCTGGCACGTCCTGCGCCCGCTCACCGCCGCCGACATGGACGCGGCGCCGAAGCTGCGGCTGATCCAGAAGCTCGGCACCGGCGTGAACACCATCGACCTCGACGCCGCGCGGGAACGCGGGATCGCGGTCGCGAACATGCCGGGGCGCAACGCGCAGGCGGTCGCGGAGACGTCCCTGCTGCTGATGCTGGCGGTGCTGCGGCGGGTCGTGCCGTTCGACACGCGGACACGGCGCGGCGCGGGCTGGCCCGCCGGCCGGGACCTGGTCGGCGGGGAGCTGGCCGGGCGGACGGTCGGGCTGCTCGGCGGCGGGGAGATCGCGACCCTGCTGCGCGGCATGCTGGAGGCGATCGGCGCCCGCGTGCTCTACACGTCCCGCCGCCCGCGCCGCGACGACCCGGCCTGGCGGGAACTGGACGATCTGCTGCGGGCGAGCGACGTCGTGTCCGTGCACGTCCCGCTGACGGACGAGACCCGCCACCTGCTGGACGCCGGCCGCCTCGCGCTGCTGCCGCGGAGCGCGGTCGTCGTGAACACGGCGCGCGGCGCGGTCATCGACGAGGCGGCGCTGACGGCGGCGCTGCGGTCCGGGCGGCTGGGCGGCGCCGGGCTCGACGTCTTCGAGAACGAGCCGGTGGACGCCGCCAACCCGCTGCTGGCCCTGGACAACGTCGTCGTCATGCCGCACGTCGCCTGGCTGACGCGCGAGACCTGGGACCGGTACTTCACCGTCGCGGCGGACAACTGCCGCCGCCTCGCCCGCGGCGACGACCTCCTCCACCGCGTCGTCTAGGGGACGGGCGCGGGCACCGGGGTCCTTCAGGCGAGGGAGTAGCGGATCGGAAGGCGTTTCAGGCCGCCGACGAACGTGGTGGCGGTGCCCTGCGGGGTTCCGGCGAGTTCGATGGAGGAGAGCCGCGGCAGCAGTTCCTCGAAGAACGCGCGGATCTCCATGCGGGCGAGGGCCGCGCCGAGACAGTAGTGGACGCCGAACCCGAACGCCAGGTGCTTGTTCGGGTCGCGCCCGACGTCGAAGCGGAACGGGTCGTCGAAGACGTCCTCGTCCCTGTTCGCGGACGGATAGGACAGCAGCACCGCATCGCCCCGGCGAATCGTGACGCCGCGCAGTTCGCAGTCCTCGGCGGCGGTGCGCATGAACTCCTTGACGGGCGTGACCCAGCGGATCATCTCGTCCACCGCGAGCGGCATCAGCTCGGGCTTCTCGCGGAGCCGTTCGAGCTGGCCCGGGTGTTCGATGAGGGCGTGCAGGCCGCCGGAGATCGTCGCGCTGGTCGTGTCGTGCCCGGCCGTCGCGACGATGACGTAGTAGGAGGCGGTGTCGAAGTCGTTCAGCGGCTCGCCGTCGATGCGCGCGTTGGCGATGGCGGACGCGAGGTCGTCGGTCGGTTCCTTGCGCCGCGCCTCCGTCAACTCCTGGAAATAGGCGAAGAAGTCGAGCAGGACCTGGAGTTTCTCCTCGTTGGTCGTGCCGCGCTGGAACTCGGCGTCATCGCCGCCGAAAAGCTCCTGCGTCAGTTTCAGCATCCGGCCGAAGTCGCTTTCCGGAAGGCCGAGCAGCGACAGGATCACATAAAGCGGGAAATGGACGGCGACCTCCTGGGCGAAGTCGCATTCACCGCCGAGGTCCACCATCCGGTCGACATACCGCTTCGCCAGTTCGCGGACGCGCGGCCGCAGCGCCCGCATCGCACGCGGCCGGAACCAGTCCGCGCCGACCGCCCGGACGACCCGGTGGTCCGGATCGTCCATGTGGATCAGCGTGCGCAGCGCGATGCCCTGCTCGGCCCGCCGCCGGTTCAGTTCGTCGAACTCGGCGGTGGCGAGCAGCGGACGCGGCGCGTTCAGGAAGACCTGGTGGTCGCGCTCGACCTCCAGCACGTCCTCGTGCCTGGTGATCGCCCAGAACGGGTTGTAGGCGGGCGCGTCCACCCAATGCACCGGCGACTCGCGGCGCAGCAGCGCGAGCGAGGCGTGGAGCCGCCGGTCGTCGGCGTAGACCCGCGGATCGGCGAGGTCGAGACCCGCCTCGTGCACGGTCAGCGTCATCGCTCTGCTCCTCGCTCGTGGCGGCCGCCCCCAGGAACCTACGGGCCGGAATTCGGCTCGGTCAATGATCACCGACGGCTCGGCCGCCGGTGAGTCGCCGTGCCGTCCGCGGCCGGCGGCGAACCGCGCGGCGCCCTTGACCGCGGCCTCCTAGCCGCCGGTGAACGCGCCGTCCGCCAGGTCCGCGAACCGTTCGAGGTCCTCCGCCGGGGCGTCGATGCCGCGCAGCGGACCGGCGTCGGCGAGACGGCTCCGCGCGTAGAGGCGCGCGACCAGCGCCTTGCGGTCGCCGCCGGAATCGGCGCGTTCCCAGCCGGCCTGCTCCAGCAGCAACGCCGCCGCGTACACGTCCGCCATGTACTGGGCGAGCGGGAAGAGCCGCGCTTCGGCCACGGTTCCGTCGAGGTCGCGCCACTTTTCTATGGCCTGCCGCAGGTGCTCGATGCGCCGGCCGACGAGGTCGGCGGTGCCGTCGTCCCCCGGCGGCGCGGCCCGGGCGGCCTCGGCGAGCCGGTCGAGGAACGGCTTGTGCGCCTCCTGCCGTTCGACGGCGCGGCGCACGTCCAGGCACAGGATGTTGTCGCCGCCCTCCCAGATGGGGTTGACCTGCGCGTCCCGCAGGATGCGCGCCACCGGCCACTGCTCGATGTAGCCGTTGCCGCCGTGGATCTCGATGGCGTCACTCGCCGCCGTCACCCCCAACCTGGACGCCCGCAGCTTGATCAGCGCCGCGCCCACCCTGAGCCGGGGCCGGCCGAGGTACCCGTCGAACACGAGCGCCTGCGCGGCCTCGGTCTCCACGATCAGCTCGGCGAGCTTGCGCCGCATGAGCGGCTGGTCGGCCAGTGCGGCGCCGAACGCCTCCCGCGCCCGCGCGTAGCGGAGCGACTCGACGAGCGACCGCCGCGCGCATCCGAGGCCCATCATCGCGATGCCGAGGCGGGCGCCGTTCGTCAGCTCCATCATGCGGGCGAGGCCCCTGCCGTCCCCGCCCTGGCCCGCGCTTGAGGACGGGGCCAGCAGGAACGCCTCCGCGTCGGTGAACTCGATCTCCGCCGACGCGACGGACCTGGTGCCCAGCTTGTCCTTGAGCCGCCGGATGCGGACGCCGTTGCGCGACCCGTCCCGCCGCTCCCGCAGCACCAGGAACGGAGCGATCCCCCGCACCCCGTCGACGGCGCCTTCGGACTTGGCCAGCACCACGAACGCCGACCCGTTCGCGTTGGACGCGAACCACTTGAACCCGTTGACCCGCCAGGCGTCCCCGTCCTTGGCCGCGGTGGACTCCAGCACGCCCAGATCGGAGCCGCCCGACCGCTCCGTCAGCATCTGTGCCGCCTCACCGGACATCTCCCCGGCCGCGAACAGCTCCCGCACCCGCTCCCTGACGTCCTCGGGCGCGAACATCTCCGTCAACTGGACGACCATGTCGCCGCCGGTGCCGAGCGCGCACGCCATGCCGATGTCGGCCTGGTCCAGCAGGTAACTCCACGCCACGCCCAGCGGCGCGGGATCGACCCCGGCGGCCTCCGCCTCCGCGATGAAGCCGGGCCGGGTGAAGGACGTCGCGACGAGATCGCGCCGGGCCGCCTCGAACGACGGCGGCATGACGACCTCGCTGATGTCGCGTCCCCACCGGTCGTACTTCTCCAGGCGCGGCGGGTTCCGGTCGGTCTCCTCGGCCCGCTCGGCGATCGGCCCGCCCATCAGCGCGCCCATCTCCCGGAGCCTCGGCTCGGCCCAGCCGAACCCGTCCCCCAGGTACCGCCGCATGAGGAACCGCAGCGTGGGGTCGCAGTCGTACCAGTTGAGGCCCACGGCCCCCTGGTACCGCTCGGTCGCGTACCGGCGCGCCTTCTCCGGGCCACCGAACGGCAGCCGGTCGAACGCCTCGATCAGATAGGACGTCATACCCTGACATTACGCTTCTTCGCCATATGATGAAAGTCTGTAACATCCCAAGATCGCAGGCCGGTGACACCGTTCCCGGTAGGGTCGGGACAGACATGGACAGCCTGGAGATCCGCCCGCTCACCGCTCGTTCCGTCGTGCTGAGCACGCTGCTCGGCGTCCATCCGCCCCGGCTCCCGGCCCGCTATCTCGTCCGCGTCGGCGACCTGTTCGGCATCGCCGAGGGGACCATCCGGGTCGCCCTCTCCCGGATGGTGGCCTCGGGCGACGTCGTCCAGGACGGCGGCGAGTACGCCCTCACCGAGCGCCTCCTCCAGCGGCAGACCCGGCAGGACGAGAGCCGCTCGCCCCGGACCCGCCCCTGGGACGGCACGTGGGAGATCGCCGTCATCACCGCCGAACGCCGTCCCGCCGCCGACCGCACCGCGCTCCGCCAGGCCATGTCCGAACTCCGCCTCGCCGAACTCCGCGAAGGCACCTGGCTGCGTCCCGCCAACCTGACCCGCACCCGCCCGGCCCCGGTCGTCCGCCAGTGCACCTTCCTGACCGGCCGCCCCGAGCAGGACCCCGCCGTCCTGGCCGCCGCCCTCTGGGACCTGGACGCCTGGGCCGCCGAGGCCGGCGCCCTCCGCACGGCCCTGTCCCAGGCCACCGCGATCGCCGAACGCTTCACCTACGCCGCCGCCATCCTCCGCCACCTCCTGAACGACCCGCTGCTCCCCCCGTCCCTCCTCCCGCCCGGCTGGCCCGGCCCCGCCCTCCGCGCCGACTACCAGGAATTCGAAACGGAGTTCGAGCAACTCCTCACCACCCACGTGTTAAGGAATTCACCGAACACCCCCCCTGGCCCGATCCGTTCACAACCTCTAACCTGACCATCCGTCGGATGGGAGGTTCATGCACCGGGCAGAACAAGCGGCTTCCCTGTTACCGCACGTCAAACGATTAGCCGAACGACACGGCCCCGCCCTTGAACGCGCCCACGCGCTCCTCCTCGACGAAGCCCTGACAGGCCCCGCCGCCGACCGCCTCAAGAAAACCCTGGCAAACCGCCATGAGGACGTCCGCTCGGCCTTCTACACCGCTTTCGACACCGTCCGGCACCTGGCAGCGAGCGCCGGCCCACCCCGTACAGGCGAGCCGTACATCCCGGGCCCGCCCCGAGGTCACCGCCCCGCATCAGCCATTCGCAGCGGCTCACCCGACGAACTCGACCGGCTCGGCGCGGAACTGACCCGCGCCGCGAACTCCTGGCAGGACGCCGCCCAGGCCCTCTCCGAGATCCTCGCCAATCTCGGCCTCAGCACCACCCCTGCCCGGACGATCTCCCAAGCCGCCCACACGATCTCCCAGCAGAAGACCGAGATACGCCGAAGCCGCGACGAACTACTCAAGACAGACCGGCAGCAGGTCGTCCAGACGACCAAGCCCGGCGACGTGTTCCACAATGGCTGGAACGCCTACATCCACCACTACCTGCCCGGCCTCGGCCAAGGTGTGAAGGACATCGGCCTCGGCGCCCTCGCCGGCAACCCGAGCACCGCTCCCTTCTACATGGCGATCAAGCCGAAGAGCTGGCTGCAACGAGGCCCCGTAGGCCAGATTCAGGGCCTGGTCCAGGGCGTCCGGCATCCGGTCGCCTTCGCCAAGGCGGCCGTCAACTGGGAAGAATGGAAACGCGACCCCGTCCGAGCCTTCGGCGAGGCCGTCCCCACGATCGTCATCACGACCGTGACCATGGGCACGGGCTCAGGATCCGGCGTGACCGCCCGCCTGGCCTCGGCCCTGCGCCGCACCGGCAAAGCCGAAACGGCCAAGTCCGCCCGGGCCCTGCAAGAAGCCGCCGCCGAAGCCCCCAAAACCAAAGACCTGGCCCAACACCCCCCAAAGGCTCCTGACATCGGCCCGGCGGCCCCCAAAAACCGCACCGGCCTTGGCCGCGCATTGACGACAAAAGAAAAAGCCGCTCTCGAAAAGCACTTGGACGATCTGGAGAGACAGAACCCAGAAAAATTCGCCGAGACCACAAAAGATCCCGACCACAACTTCAAGACGCACAAGGGATCGGCAGACGAGGCGCGGATCGCGCTAGATCTCCATCGGCGAGGGATATTCGATGAGAACTACACCCGGCCGACGGGACCAGACCAAGGCGATTTCATCAACCAGGGAGTACACTGGGATATCAAGGGCATACACTCGGATTGGCCTCCCGGAGTCCCCGAGGCCGTTCGGTCCCGGCCTTTCAGAAATGGATACACCGAGACCAAATTCCGAGAAACGATGCTTCGCCAGTTCCGGAAGGACCGCGGCGTCATCCTCGACACCAGAAATGCCAGTCAGAGCGCCATCGACGACATGCGTCATATTGTTGAACAGGAGGGGTGGGGTGACAGGGTCATCTGGTATCCGTGATCGTCCGTGGGAGCCCGTTGTCTGGCCCGCGAACGCCGAGGCGGCTGGTGTATTGAGAGAGTGGCTCCGCGACCCGGACGAAACCCTCTACGCGGTCGATCAGGACTTCCGGGGGGCGGATCTTTCCGGCGCGGACTTTTCCGAAGCGTGGTTGACCGGCTCGGACTTCTCCGCTGCCACGCTGCGGAACGCGGTGCTCTACCGCTCCCACTGCGAGGACGCCGACTTCCAGGACGCCGACCTCGAATGCGTCGACCTGGTCAAGGCCGGCATCGACCGGGCGAACTTCTCGGGCAGCCGGATGCCCGGCGCCAACCTGCGGCGAGTGGAGTGCATGGGCACGTCGTTCGCCCAAGCGGACATGAGGCGGGCGACGCTCGGGGACGCCATCTTCATTCGATGCGATATGAATGGCATCGACCTGCGGGGATCAGTCGCGAACATGACGAGCTTCTCTGCCGTCGAATTCACGAACGCGAAAGTTGAAGGCATGACCGGCACGGTCATGGGCTCGCTACTCGTCCACGGCGATGACGAGGCAACCGAATTGACGGAGGTTGAAATGGAACGCTGGCTCAGACGCCACGGCGCCGACGTATCAGTCAGGGACTGACCATCGACACCGAGGCGGCTGCGGCCTTGCGGGAGTGGCTCGTGGAGCCCGGATGACCGGCGTCCGGCTCGGACGGGCGGAATGCATACGGACGTCATTTGCCGGCGCGGACCTGAGACGAGCGGACATCGGGGACGCCGCCTTCATCGGCTGCGACATGAGTGACACCGACCTGCGTGGCTCCACCGTGACGCTGGCCGCCTTCGGTGAAAGCGACCTCACGGATGCGAAGGTTCACGGTATGACCGGAAGCGTGGTCGGATCCATCGTGCTCACCACACAGGCAACAACAACAGAACTCGACGGCATCCGGCTGGAGCGCTGGTTCACTCGCAATGGCGCGAAGGTATCGGTCGTGAACTAGTGCCGCATCAACTCGCACTGGCCATAGGCAGGGTGTGATACGTTCTTCGGCCCAGTTCCGCTGCAGACCGAAACTCCCGGCGTGCTTTTGGAAGCCGGATGGTTTCACAGGAATCGGAGAACAATAATGGTCAATTCGATTCGCTGGCAGGGATTCGATTCGAGAGAAATTGAAGCCCTGCCAGACTGGCATATCTTCAATGAACATCTCGACGAGCGAGAATGTCCGCACTGCCGCAGTTACTACGGCTGGACGGGACCGTATCCATCAGAGATTTCCATCAGCGATCCTCTGGCGGACCTCTCGACCGAGGAGTTCTCGACCCTCGCCCGGGACGAGGACACTCTCTTCAAACGACTCGACGCCCCTTGAAGGGAGGGCGAACTTCCTCAGCAAGTGATAAGCCGATGGCCGGGAGCCCCGGGCCCGGCCGCATGGATTCACTCCGAACCCTGGGTGACGGGTACGAAGCAACCCGGCCTTAAGGAGAATCGTGAGCAGCTATCACCAGATCTTCATCCAGACGAGCAACTCAGAGGATCAACTCGTCGCCGACATAGTAGCGGCCGCAGGCTGCAGGATGCGCAAACTCGAGACGATGGACGCCCCCATCGCATATACCGGGCGGACTCGTCGCGTAGCGGTGGAGGTCAAGCTGAACCACGACTTGGAAGATGACCTCGGAACTAATTTCTCACAATACCCGATAGTCATCACACTGCGTTCCCTCGACAGCGACAAGTCACACGAAGAGGGGGTGGCCAAGGAGATCTTCAATAATCTCGCCGGTGGCGGTCAGTACGCAATGATTCTGACCTTCAACCTCTACAACGTGCTGGCCGAACAACCTCCTACCGAGAAGCGGCAATCGACATGATGAAATATCGGTCAGAGCGCCATCGCGGATCTCACGGGCCCCAATGACCGGGCGCGTGGTCGGTTCGATTGTGCTCACGGCCTCCACGGGGATGGCCGAGCTCGGTGGCGTCCGGCTGGAGCAATGGTTCCGCCAGAACGGTGCGGAAGTGTCGGTCGAGAATGAGAAGCGGCGTTCACCAGGCCGCGAGGAAAGGTTCTGAGCACGATCCCGGCCAGGTGAACGCCGCCCCCTGCGCGGCGCCGCGTGGGCGCCGCCGTCTCAGGACGCGCGGGCCGCGTCGAAGCGGGCCCGCACGTCCGCCCAGTTCACCAGCGACCAGAGCTTCTCGACGTAGTCCGGGCGGACGTTGCGGTATTGCAGGTAGTACGCGTGCTCCCAGGCGTCGAAGACCAGCAGCGGCGTGGTGTTCATGCCGACGTTGCCGTGGTGGTCGTAGACCTGCTGGACGACGAGGCGGCGGCCCAGCGGCTCCCACGCGAGCACGCCCCAGCCGGAGCCCTGCACGGTGGACGTCGCCGTCGTGAGCTGCTTCTGGAACGCCTCGAACGTCCCGAAGTGCTCGGCGATGGCCGAGGCCAGTTCCCCGTCGGGGCGGTCGCCGCCGTCCGGCGACAGGTTGTCCCAGAAGATCGAGTGCAGGACGTGGCCGGAGAGGTTGAACGCGAAGGTCTTCTCCAGGCCGACCAGCCCGCCGTACTGCTCCTTGCCGCGTGCTTCGGCGAGCTTCTCCAGCGTGTCGTTGGCGCCCTTGACGTAGGCGGCGTGGTGCTTGGCGTGGTGCAGCTCAAGGATCTCGCCGGTGATCGCCGGTTCCAGCGCGGCGTAGTCGTAGGGCAGGTCGGGAAGCGTGTAGTCGGCCATGCGGACCACTATTGCAAATGAGTTGCAGTTACGTCCAGCATGCAAGAAGAAGGGCCCGCCCCGGGGGGCGGGCCCTGATTGCCGGGTTCAGTGGTGGCGGCCGCCACCGCCACGCAGCCGGGACAGCAGGCCGCGCACCTTGGTCTGCGTGCGCGGATCCCGGGCGTAGCGCTCGGCCTTCCCCCGCATCCTGCGGCCCTGTGAGCTCCGGGCGTATTTCCTGATCCGGTCGACGACAGAAGGCATGCTCGTCCTCCTCGGCCTAGCCTCTCCGTTCAACAAGTGCCCGGTTTGGGAGGTTCAGAACGCCTCGTCCAGGGTGACGCTGCCCTCGATGCCGATCTGGTAGGCCGAAACCCGCCGCTCGAAGAAGTTGGACAGCTCCTGGACGTCCTGCAACTCCATGAACGCGAACGGGTTCGCGGTGCCGTAGCGGGCCGGGAGACCGAGCCGGACGAGCCGCTGGTCCGCGACGTATTCGAGGTAGGCGCGCATGTCGCCGGCGCTCATGCCGGGCAGCCCGTCCCCGCACAGGTCGCGGGCGAACGCCAGTTCCGCCTGGACGGCCTCCTCCAGCATCGTGGTGACCTGGGCCGTCAGCCCGGCGTCGAACAGCTCCGGCTCCTCGGCCCGGACGGTGTCGACCACGGAGAACGCGAACTCCATGTGCATGCTCTCGTCGCGGAAGACCCAGTTCGTCCCGGACGCCAGCCCGTTCAGCAGCCCGCGCGACCGCAGCCAGTACACGTACGCGAAGGCGCCGTAGAAGAACAGGCCCTCGATGCAGGCCGCGAAGCAGATCAGGTTGAGCAGGAACACCCGGCGGTCGGCGGCGGTGCGGAGTTCGTCCAGGGAACCGAGCGAGTCGATCCAGCGGAAGCAGAACTCCGCCTTGGCCCGGATGGACGGGATGTGCTCGATCGCCGCGAACGCCCGCGCACGCTCGTCGTGGTCGGGCAGGTAGGTGTCCAGGAGGGTGAGATAGAACTGTACGTGTACGGCCTCCTCGTATAGCTGCCGCGACAGGTAGAGCCGGGCCTCCGGGGCGTTCACGTGCTTGTAGAGGTTCAGCACCAGGTTGTTCGCCACGATCGAGTCGCCGGTGGCGAAGAACGCGACGAGCCGGTTGACGAGGTGCAGTTCGGCGGGCGTGAGCCGGGCGAGGTCCGGGAGGTCGGACGCGAGGTCCACCTCCTCCACCGTCCAGGTGTTGCGGATCGCGGCCCGGTACCGCTCGTAGAAGTCGGGGTAGCGCATGGGCCGGAGGGTCAGGTCCATGCCGGGATCGAGCAGCATTACTGGCAGGCCTCGCAGGTCTCGGGGTTCTCCAGGGAGCAGACGGCCGCGGCGACGGTCGTCTGGGCGATCCGCGTCGCCGGGCGGGAACGCAGGTAGTAGGTGGTCTTCAGCCCGCTCCGCCACGCGTAGGCGTACATCGAGGAGAGCTTGCCGATCGTCGGCGTCTCCATGAACAGGTTCAGCGAGTGCGCCTGGTCGATGTAGGGGGTGCGGGCGGCGGCGAGGTCGATCAGCGCCTTCTGCGGCAGTTCCCAGGCCGTCCGGTACAGGGACCGCATCTCCTCCGGCAGGTCGACCAGGCCCTGGACGGAGCCGTTCGCCCTCTTGATCGCCTCCCGGACCGCCGGCGTCCACAGCCCGAGCGACTTCAGGTCGTCCACGAGGTAGCCGTTGATCTGCAGGAACTCGCCGGACAGCGTCTCGCGCTTGAACAGGTTGGACACCTGCGGCTCGATGCACTCGCAGCAGCCCGCGATGGACGCGATCGTGGCGGTCGGCGCGATCGCGATCAGCAGCGAGTTGCGGAGCCCGACCTCGGCGACGCGTGCGCGGAGCGCGGCCCATTCGCGGGGACGGGCCGGGGCCGCGTCCGGGAAGTGGTCCACGTGGAGCCGGCCGCGGGCCGTGCGCGTCATGCCGTAGGCGGGCAGCGGGCCGTGGAGAGCGGCCAGGTCGGCGGACGCGTGGTAGGCGGCCAGCGCGATCTCCTCGGCGATGCGGGTGGACAGGGCGCGGGCCTCGTCCGAGTCGAACGGCAGGCGGAGCGTGAAGAAGACGTCCGCGAGCCCCATCACGCCCAGGCCGACCGGCCGCCACTTGCGGTTTGCCTTCTCCGCCTCCGGCGTGGGGTAGAAGCCCCTGTCGATGGTGCGGTCCAAGAACCGGACGGCCGTGCGGACCGTGGAACGAAGCCGCTCCCAGTCGACCCCAGCGGAAGTGACGTGCGCGGCCAGATTCACCGATCCGAGGTTGCAGACGGCCGCCTCGCCATCGCTCGTCACCTCAAGGATCTCCGTGCACAGGTTCGACAGGTGCACGGTCTGGCCCGGCTCGGCGGTCTGGTTGCAGGCGCGGTTGGCGGCGTCCTTGAACGTCATCCAGCCGTTGCCCGTTTCGGCGAGCGTCCGCATCATGCGCCCGTACAGCTTGCGGGCCGGGAGCTGCCGGACGAACCGTCCGTCCCGCTCGGCCGCCCGGTACGCCTCGTCGAACGCCTCGCCCCACAGGTCCGCCAGCTCGGGGACCTCTTGCGGGTCGAACAGCGACCACGTCGCGTCGGCCTCGACGCGGCGCATGAACTCGTCCGGGATCCAGTTGGCGAGGTTCAGGTTGTGGGTGCGGCGCGCGTCCTCGCCGGTGTTGTCGCGCAGTTCGAGGAACTCCTCGATGTCGGCGTGCCACGGCTCCAGGTACACGCAGGCCGCGCCCTTGCGGCGCCCGCCCTGGTTGACGGCCGCGACGGACGCGTCCAGCGTGCGCAGCCACGGGACGATCCCGTTCGAATGCCCGTTGGTGCCGCGGATCAGCGAGCCGCGCGAGCGGACCTTCGTCCAGGAGATCCCGATGCCGCCCGCGTACTTGCTGAGCCGCGCGACCTGCCCGTACCGCTCGTAGATCGACTCCAGCTCGTCGCGCGGCGAGTCGAGCAGGAAGCAGGACGACAGCTGCGGGCGGCGCGCCGCCGAGTTGAACAGCGTCGGCGAACTCGGCAGATACGACAGCGTGCTGAGCAGCCCGTACAGCTCGGCCGCCTCCTCGACACCGTCGGCCAGCCCGCACGCCACCCGCAGCAGGAAGTGCTGGGGCCGCTCCAGGACGAGCCGCGACCGCGGATGCCGCAGCAGATACCGGTCGTAGAGGGTGCGGAGCCCGAAGTACTCGAAACGGTCGTCGGCGGATTCGTCGATGAGGGCGTCGAGGGCGGGCGCGTTGGCGGCGGCGAACGCGGCCGGGGCGTCCGCCAGCAGGCCCTCCCGGTGCGCGGCGGCGATCGACTCGGCGAACGCCGTGACGCCGGCGGACGCCGCCTCGTCCCGGATCCGGCGGCCGAGCAGCCGCGCGGCGACCCTGGAGTATCCGGGTTCGGCGGGCACCAGTGCGGCGGCCTCGCCGATCGCGAGGTCCCGCAGCGCCGCCACGTCCAGCCCGTCCCCGGACCGGACGGCGGCCAGCACCCGTCCCGCCTCGACGTCCGGTACCCCGTCGCAGGCCGCCTCGACCTCGGCGGCGATCTCCGCCGCCGGCGGCGCGGCCAGAGCCTGTGTCACGTGCATCTCCCCTCGCAAGCGCCTCGCGGAGGCATGCGAACGGGACACGGCGGCACGCCGCGCTCCGCCCCCGGTCCACCCGCGAGACCTGGACGTGTCGGGCTGGCAGGTCTTCGGACTCGCGGGCGCCGCCTCGAAAGGCGTCCTACTGGCCGTCGCTTCCCGGGCCGCGCGGCCCAGTGCGTGATGACGGCGGTCGTTCCCGCTCACCGCTGCGGGGCAGTCCCGGACTCGCACCGGGTTCCCTCTTGCGACGCCCCCGCCGCGAACGACGGGGGCGAACCAGCACGGGATTGAACCCTACATGTAGTTGACGATCTTTGCGCAACCCCAAGATGTTGGGCGTGTCACGCGGAACTTAGGGTCGCCTGCACGGCCGCCGCAGGTGCTGGGACGATGGTCACCGTCATGCCCGTCCATCCCCCGCCGTTCCGGACCGCACGCGCGGTGGTGTTCGCCACCGTGTGCATCACCCTGACCGTTCTCGGGCACGTCCTCGCGGGTGGCGCCGCGGTGCCGGGGTGGGCGGCGGCGACGGGATTCGGCGCGGTGCTGGGCGTGACGCTGCTGCTGGCGGGCCATGAACGCTCACTGGCGACGATCCTCGGCGGGCTCCTCGGCGGGCAGTTCGCGCTGCACACGCTGTTCACGCACTCGGCCGCCCAGGCGACCCACCACGCTCCCGCCATGCACGCGGCCATGGCGCACGGCGCGGACACCGTGGCGGCGCCGGCCGCGCACGGCGGCGACAGCCTCGGGATGACGCTCGCGCACTGCGTGGCCGCGCTGGTCGCGGCGTGGTGGCTGCGGCGCGGCGAGCGGGCCGCGTGGACGCTGGCCCGCCGGGTCGCCGCCGTCGCCGACCGCCCGGTCCGGCTGCTGCTCGCCCTGCTCACCATCGAGGCGGCGAACCCCCCGCGGCCGGTCGCGGTGGTCCCGGCGGCGGACGCCGTCCCGGCCGCCGGCCGCGTGCTGCGGCATCAGGTCGTCCGGCGGGGTCCCCCTGCACGTTCGGGGGCGCTCGCACACCGCTGAAGCGGGCGCCGTACGTCACCGGACGCCGATCCCCGGCCATCCGGCTCTTCCCGTACGACTCGAACGGAGTTCCGCCATGCCTTTCGTCCCGCATGCGCGCCGCCTCGGCGCCCTCGCGGCCCTGTCCGCCGCGTCCGTGCTCGGCCTCGCCACGGCCGCGTCCGCGCACGTCACCGCCAACCCGAAGACCGCCGAGCAGGGCTCGTACACCAAGGTGGCGTTCCGGGTGCCGAACGAGCACGGCAACGCGTCCACGACCAAGCTCGTGATACACCTGCCGGTCGAGCATCCGCTGGCGTCGGTGTCGGTGCGTCCCCTGCCCGGCTGGACGGCGAAGGTGGAGAAGTCGAAGCTGCCGGAGCCGATGAAGGCCCACGGCGGCGAACTCACCGAGGCCGTCACCACGATCACCTGGACCGGCGGCAAGATCGAACCGGGCCAGTTCCAGGAGTTCGACGTGTCGATGGGCCCGCTCCCGGCCGACACCGACCAAATGATGTTCAAGGCCGACCAGACGTACTCGAACGGCGAGGTCGTCAAGTGGGAGGAGGCCCCGGCGGACGGCGCCGCCGAACCGGAGCACCCGGCCCCGTCGCTCAGGCTCCTGCCGAAGGGCGACGCGCAGACGGCCGGCCTGACCGCGAACGTGAAGCCCACCGCCGAGGCGGCGCCCGATGACGGGACGGCCCGGCTGCTCGGCGGCATCGGCATCGCGGCCGGTGTGATCGGCATCGGCGTGGGCGGCTACGGCCTGACCCGCGCACGGAGCCGGTCATGAGGCGCCTCGCGGTCATCTTCGTGACCATGGGAACGGCCCTGGCGCTGACCGCGGCCCCGGCGTCCGCCCACACCACGCTGACGTCGGCGAGCCCGGCGAAGGACGCGACGGTCAAGGCACCGTCCGAGATCGTCCTGACCTACGCCGACCCGGTGCGGCTGCCGCGCGTGGTGGTAACGGACGCGTCGGGCGCGCAGCGCCAGGCGGGGGCGGCCCGTGCGGTGGACAACAAGGTCACCCAGCCGATCCACGGCACGCTGCCGAACGGCGAGTACACGGTGGGCTGGCGCGTCGTCGCCTCCGACGGCCACCCGGTCGAGGGCACCTACACCTTCACCGTGAGCGGGTCACGGGCCGCCGCCCAGCCCGCCCCCTCGGCACCGTCCCCGACGACCACCACGTCCACCCAGGATTCGGGCGACTCCTCGGGCTGGCTGTGGATCGGCCTGCTCGCCCTGGCCATCGCCGCGGCGACCGGCACGACCACCTGGCTCCGCCGCTCCCGGTCCAAGGGCTGACCGCCGCACCGCGCATCGGGGTCACAGGCCGGCGCGACCGCTCGCCGGTCGTGCCGGCCTGTGACGTATGTCCCCTTCAGTAGTGGGTTGTGTTTTCCAACTAACGATTGCTACCTTCGCGTAACCCACCGCCAGTCGAACTTGCGAGGAGAGCCGTGAACCCATCAGACACGCGGACCGCCGGTACCGCCGCGCCGGCACGGCCGGCACGCTTCGGGACGGTCTTCGCGATCGTCGTGGCCGGGGTGGCGATGTCCAACCTCGACCTGTTCATCGTCAACGTGGCGCTGCCCCAGATCGGCGGCCACTTCTCCGGCGCACCGCTGGCGTCCCTGTCCTGGATCCTCAACGCCTACGCGGTGATCTTCGCGGCGCTGCTGGTGCCGGCCGGCGGGCTGGCCGACCGCACCGGCCCCAAACGCGCCTACCTGCTCGGCGTCGCGGTGTTCACGCTCGCGTCCGTCGGCTGCGCGCTCGCCCCGGGCGTGTGGTGGCTGGTGGCGGCGCGGGTGGTGCAGGCGGCGGGTGCGGCGGCCCTCATCCCGTCCTCGCTCGGCCTGCTGCTGGCGGCGGCGCCGCCGGAGCGGCGGATGGCCGCGGTGCGCGGCTGGACGGCCGTCAGCGGACTGGCCGCCGCCCTCGGTCCCGTCATCGGCGGGCTGCTCACCGAGTTCGACTGGCGGTGGGTCTTCCTCATCAACGTGCCCATCGGCGCCGCCGCGCTGATCGCCGGGGCCCGGCTGCTGCCCGGCGCGCCCGCCCGGCGGGACGCGCAGCGGCCCGATCTGCTCGGCGCGGCCGTGCTGACGCTGGCGATCGCCGTCCTCGCCCTCGGCATCGTCCGGGGCCCGGACTGGGGCTGGGGTTCGGCGAAGATCCTCGGGTCGCTGGCGGCGGCCGTGGCGCTGCTGGCGTGGTTCGTGCTGCGTTCGGCGCGGCACCCCGCGCCGGTGCTGCCGCTGGGGCTGCTGCGGGCACCGGCGTTCAGCCCCGCGTCGCTCGCCAACATCATGTTCGCGGTGGCGTTCGCCGCGATGCTGCTGTCCTGCGTGCTGTGGTGCCAGGACGTGTGGGAGTGGTCGGCGCTGCGCACCGGCCTGGCGATCACGCCCGGTCCGCTGATGGTGCCCGCGCTGGCGATCGGCGGCGCGCCGATCGCCCGCCGGATCGGCGCGGGCCCGCTCGCGATCGCCGGATGCGTCACGTTCGCGGTGGGCGTCGGCTGGTGGATGTGGCGGATGCCGGACGGCTACGCGGCCGGGATGCTGCCCGGAATGCTGCTCACCGGCGTCGGGGTCGGGCTGACGCTGCCCACGCTGATCGGCGCGGCCGTCTCCGTGCTGCCCCCGCAGAGCTTCTCCACCGGCTCGGCGGTCGTCACGATGGCGCGGCAGGTCGGCACGGTCGTCGGCGTCGCCGCGCTGACCGCCGTGCTCGGCGGGGGCGGGGCCGCGCGTTCCGAAGCCGGCTTCGACGCCGGCTGGCTGCTGACGGTGCTGGCGACCGCCGCCGCCGCGCTCGTGTGCCTGTTCATCCCCCGCGCCCGCGGGGAATGACCCCGCTCAAGGTGAAACGAGCGTCCTCTGCCCCGGCCCCGGAGCGCGCGGATCGGAAAACGCAACTGACCCGCCTATCATGAGGCCATGGAGAAGAGCGCCGCTCCACGTGAATGCTCGGTCGCCGACGCGCTCCAGATCGTCGGGGAACGGTGGACGCTGCTGGTGGTCCGGGAACTGCTCTACGGGGTGCGGCGGTTCGACGGGATCGTCCGCAACACCGGCGCGGCCCGCGACATCCTCACCACCCGGCTGCGCAAGCTGGAGGACGCGGGCCTCGTCCGGCGGGAGCTCTACAGCACCCGCCCGGCCCGGTACGAGTACCACCTGACTCCCCAGGGACGGGAGCTCAGCGACGTGCTGGCCGTCCTGATGAAGTGGGGCGACCGGCACCTCAACCCCGGCGACCCGCCCGTCCGGTGGGTGCATACCTGCGGTGAGGACCTCGACCCGATAGTGGTCTGCGCCCACTGCGGGCGGCCCGCCCGCGAAGGCGGACACCCCACCGGCCGCGGCGCCCGCACAGCGTGACGAGCCGGACCAGGCCGGCGATACGGCAGGCCGGCGGCGGGTGACCGGGATATCGCATCGATCCGCGGGACGCGGAGGAGTTCGAGGCCGCCTACGCGCGGGCATCGGTCCCGCTCGCCGCCGCGCCCCAGTGCGTGGACTACGAACTGTCCCGCTGCGTCGAGGAGCCCTCGGCCTACGTCCTGCGCATCTGCTGGACGTCCGCCGATGACCACATGCGGGGCTTCCGCGGCGGTGCGCACTTTCCCGCGTTCTTCGCCGAGATCAAGCCGTACGTGCGGCGGATCGAGGAGATGCGGCACTACGAGCGGACGCCCGTGCGCGGCGCCGGCTCGTCCGTCCCGACGATGTACGACTGGGCGGGCGGGAGCGCGGCGTTCGAGCGGCTGACCGAGGTCTTCTACACGAACGTCCTCAAGGACGAGCTGCTGCGTCCCCTCTTCGAGCACATGGACCCGGACCACCCGAAGTGGGTCGCGATCTGGCCGAGCGAGGTCTTCCGCAGCAGCGGGGGGTTTAGGGCCTGTTGGAAGTTCGGATCAGTTGCTGCTAGTCACGATTGAGTGACTCGCTCACACCTGGGCGGGGGCGGGCTGTACCACCGGTACATGACGCGTGGTGATGTGACCGATACGGAATGGGAACTGATCGAGCCGCACCTGCCGCTGGGGGTGTCGGGGCCGATCGATGACCTGCGCAATCAGTGCTCAGCAGATACTGCATCCCATACGGGTCGCGGTCCCCGGCGTGCTCGGCGATCGTCCAGCAGTTCTTGCGCGGCAACTCCGCCAGCAACCCCTCCAGCAGGCCCCGGAACCGCCGCCGGGTCTCCACCCGCCTGAACCTGCAGGCCACCCGGCCCAACAGATCCTCCAACATCGTCTGCCACCGGCCAGGGTCTACGCTGGGCCCAGCGGCCACCACGCGATCTTCGGTCGTCCTCACAAACACCCATGATCACGCGGTGGCCGTCTGCATGCTCCAGCACCCCACCAGCAAGATCACAACTTACCGCTGGAGTATTAGACGTCATCTCATTTGGCGAGTCGGCGGTGACAGATGAGGGTGGCGGCGATGCCGACGAAGGCCAGGAAGTGTTCGGGCTTGCGTTCGTAGCGGCGGTGCAGGCGGCGGCAGCCGCTCAGCCAGGACACCGTCCGGTCGGGGAGGCGCAGGGTGTCGGGGCGCAGGGTGGCCAGCGCGATCGCGGTGACCAGGACGCCGACCGGGATGTTGATGTAGATGCGGCGGGGCGGTCACGGGCTGCCTTGACCGCCCCGCCGGACACGATCACATCGGCAACGCGGGATCAGTCATCAAGTCAGCAGCTCCTTGACGACTGCAATCACAGCCACCCCAGCTTCTCCGGCCACTGCCGCCACCCCTGCGATCCTCTTCAGGAGCGAGTTGAAGCGCTCCTCAGAAGGGCTCGAGTCGATCTCATGAACAGCGGCATCGATTTCCGCTCGATCACTGTCATCCAGGTGCTGCTTCAGCTCTGCGAGCTCCACCCGGAGGTCATCGATTGTGAACTGTCTCGACTCCGAGCCTGCGCCGCGCGTTCCTCCCGCCGTGATGTTTCCGGTGCGGGTTACCGCCTTGCCGATGTTGCCGTCACCGCGTTGCTCGATGCGGTCGCCCATCATCGCCCCCGAACGTTGCCGGTGCGCGTTTCCGCCTTGCCGATGTTGCCGTCACCGTACTGCTGAATGAGGTCACCTTGTACCGCGTGCTGGACGTTGAAGGTCATCTGCGCCAAGTCAGGCTGGCTGATCGCTTCGGTGACTTTGAGGACAAGCGCCTTGATTTCACTCGCCTGCGTGCTCCACACCGCATCTCGTTGCGTGCCTGCGGTGTTGAGGACCAACCCGTATACCGGCGGTATGCCGATGGTCGACGTAAGGCGCCAGATGGACACTGCCACCACGACGAGCACGATCAGTATCCCGACCGCTTTGGATCCGAGCGCCACGATTACACCGAAGATCACGCCGAGCAGGACGCGCTTGATGAATTTTCTCCAAGCGGCACCTTTGTCGACTTCCAGCGCGCGTTGCCCCACATGGCTGATGTTGCGCAGCGGATATGCCTCGTCGTCAATCCACAGCACCCCTTGCCCGACTCGTACCTGAACCGCCGCGTGTTCGATCCCCACGATGCGCCCTCTGACTCGTAGCCACTCTCGACGATACCCAGCATAGGCAGCCAGCGAATCAATCAGCGGAGATTTCCTACAATTTTCCATGATCTCAAAATCTGAACCCTTTCGGTCTCCTCGTTCAAGGGTTTCGACATGACCTTGATTGCAGTATCGACGTCGCCACACGGCACAGATGTCCCATTTCTTGGTTTATGACTTATTTGTCCGTTACAAGCGAGAGGTGCCGGCACATGGCGCGATTACTGCGTCGCCGTTCGCTGCGGCGGGTAGAACGACCCGACTACCCCCGTTCGGGGGTGGCGCAGGTCACTCGGATGGCCAACGATCCTTGTGACCGTGATGCCCGTGCGGCTACGAGGAGAGACCATGCCCGCAGTCGAGTTCCGCGCGGCGCGCGACTTCCTGCTCGCGCATCGCGACGACTACGCGACCGCGTACGAGAAGTTCCGCTGGCCGGTGCTGACCGGTTTCAACTGGGCGCTGGACTGGTTCGACAAGATCGCCGAGGGCAACGACTCGCCCGCGCTGTGGATCGTCGAGGAGGACGGCTCGGAGGCCAGGTACTCGTTCGCGCTGCTCGCGCGGCGGTCGAACCAGGTCGCGAACATGCTGCGCCGGGCGGGCGTGCGGCGCGGCGACCGGATCATCCTGATGCTCGGCAACCAGGTGGAGCTCTGGGAGACCGTGCTGGCGGCGATGAAGCTCGGCGCCATCATGATCCCGTGCACGCCGCTGCTGGGCACGGCCGATCTGCAGGACCGGCTGACGCGCGGCAAGGCCCGGCACGTGGTGGTCGGTTCGTCCGACACCGGGAAGTTCGACGGGGTCGAGGGCGAGTACACCAAGATCGCCGTGGGCGACCCGGTCGACGGCTGGCTGCGCTACGCCGACGCCTACCAGGAGGCCGAGGCGTTCACCCCGTACGGGCTGACGATGTCGCGGGACACACTGCTGCTCTACTTCACGTCCGGGACGACGGCGCAGCCGAAGCTGGTCGAGCACACGCACGCGTCCTACCCGGCCGGGCACCTGTCCACGATGTACTGGATCGGGCTGCGGCCCGGGGACGTCCACCTGAACATCTCGTCGCCGGGCTGGGCGAAGCACGCGTGGAGCAACGTCTTCGCGCCGTGGGACGCCGAGGCGTGCGTGTTCATCTTCAACTACACGCGGTTCGACGCCGACCGGCTGCTCGACACCCTGGACCGGTGCGGCGTGACGAGCTTCTGCGCGCCGCCGACCGTGTGGCGGATGCTGATCCAGGCCGATCTCGGCCGGCTCGGCACGCCGCCGCGCGAGGTCGTCGCGGCCGGTGAGCCGCTGAACCCCGAGGTGATCGAGCGGGTCCGGGACGCCTGGGGCCGGACGATCCGCGACGGGTTCGGGCAGACCGAGACGACCGTCCAGATCGCCAACACGCCGGGCCAGCCGGTCAAGCCGGGGTCGATGGGACGTCCGGTGCCGGGTTACAAGGTCGTGCTGATCGACCCGGTGACCGGGGAACCCGCGGACGAGGGCGAGATCTGCCTCGACCTCGAAGACCCTCCGCTCGGGCTGATGGCCGGCTACCACGGCGACGAGGAGCGCACGGCCGAGGCGATGGCCGGCGGCCACTACCACACCGGCGACATCGGCTCCCGCGACGCGGACGGGTACATCACCTATGTCGGACGTGCCGATGACGTGTTCAAGGCGTCCGACTACAAGATCTCGCCGTTCGAGCTGGAGAGCGTGCTGATCGAGCACCCGGCGGTCGCGGAGGCCGCCGTGGTGCCGTCCCCCGACCCGGTGCGGCTCGCCGTCCCGAAGGCGTACGTGACGCTCGCGAACGGCTGGGAACCGACCGCCGAGACCGCGAAGGCGATCTTCGCGCACAGCCGGGCGCAGCTGTCCCCGTACAAGCGGATCCGGCTGCTGGAGTTCGCCGAGCTGCCGAAGACGATCTCCGGAAAGATCCGCCGGGTCGAGCTGCGCACCAGCGAGATCGACAAACACCCCGGTACGAGCGACCGCCCGGAAGGCGAGTTCCGCGAGGAGGACCTGCGATGACGCTCTCCTACGCCTCGGGCGTTTCGAGCACGCCGCTGCTCGGCGACACCATCGGCGCGAACCTCGACAGGACGGTCGCCGCGTTCCCGGAGCGGGACGCGCTGGTCGACCGGGCCACGGGCCGCCGCTGGACGTACGGGCGGTTCGCCGAGGACGTGGCGGCCGTCGCGCTCGGCCTGCGCGACCTCGGTGTGGTCAAGGGCGACCGGGTCGGGATCTGGGCGCCGAACTGCGCCGAGTGGATGCTCGTCCAGTACGCGACGGCCAGGCTCGGCGCGATCCTGGTCAACATCAACCCCGCCTACCGGGTGCATGAGCTGGAGTTCGTCCTCAACCAGGCGGGCATCCGGACGCTGGTGGCGGCGCCGGCGTTCAAGACGTCCGACTACGCGGCGATGATCGAGGAGGTGCGGCCGAAGTGCGCCGCGCTGCGGGACGTCGTCCTCATCGGGACCCCCGGCTGGGACGCGCTGCTGGAGTCGGGCCGCACCGCCGACCCCGCCGTCCTCACCGGCATCGCGCGGACGCTGACCGCCGACGACCCGATCAACATCCAGTACACGTCCGGGACGACGGGCTTCCCCAAGGGCGCGACGCTGTCGCACCACAACATCCTGAACAACGGCTACTTCGTCGGTGAGCTGTGCGGCTACGGCGAAGAGGACCGCGTGTGCGTCCCGGTGCCCTTCTACCACTGCTTCGGCATGGTGATGGGGAACCTCGCGGCGACCAGCCACGGCGCGTGCGTCGTGATCCCGGCGCCGGCGTTCGACCCGAAGGCGACGCTGGAGGCGGTCGCGATGGAACGTTGCACATCGCTGTACGGGGTGCCGACGATGTTCATCGCCGTGCTGAACGAGCCGTCGGCCGACGAGCTGGACCTGGCCGGCCTCCGCACCGGGATCATGGCGGGGTCGCCGTGCCCGGTGGAGGTGATGAAGCAGGTCATCGACCGGCTCGGGATGAGCGAGGTCGCGATCTGCTACGGCATGACGGAGACGTCGCCCGTGTCGACCCAGACCCGGGCGGGCGACTCGCTCGACCGGCGGGTGTCCACGGTCGGAACCGTCCTGCCGCATCTGGAGATCAAGATCATCGACCCGGAGACCGGGGTGACGGTCCCGCGCGGCACGCCCGGCGAGTTCTGCACCCGCGGCTACTCGGTGATGCTCGGCTACTGGGACGAGCCGGACAGGACGGCCGAGGCCATCGACGCCGCCCGCTGGATGCACACCGGCGACCTCGCGGTGATGGACGCCGGCGGCTACGTCAACATCACCGGCCGGATCAAGGACATGGTGATCCGGGGCGGCGAGAACATCTACCCGCGCGAGATCGAGGAGTTCCTCTACACCCATCCCGACATCGTGGACGCGCAGGTCATCGGCGTCCCGGACGAGAAGTACGGGGAGGAGCTGATGGCGTGGGTGCGGCTGCGCGAGGGCGCGGCGGGCCTGACCGCCGCGGAGTTGCGCGCGTTCTGCGAGGGCAGGCTCGCCCACTACAAGATCCCGCGCTACGTGCACGTGGTGGACGAGTTCCCGATGACGGTCACCGGAAAGATCCGCAAGGTGCAGATGCGCACCGAGGCGGTCGACATCCTGGGCCTTGGGGACGCCGCCGCCACGAAGCACGCGTGAGTTTTCCGGCTCGTGACCTTCCGTGATCGGGCCTGGGCAAGGCATGCTCGGGGCATGGATGCGCATTCGCCCGGGGGCGTCGGGGCACGTCCCCCCGCAGCGGCGCGCGACGACGTGGGGGCCGTCCGGTCGGCGGTGCTGGCGCTGCACCGCACGACCGGGCTGCCCGTGGTGTTCGGGGGCGCGCTGAGCGGCCAGGACAGGTTGCGCATCACCGAACTCGTCGGCACCATGACCGACGCCCTGAACGGGCTGGTCGTGCGGCAGGGCAACGGGCTCGGCGGCAAGGCGATGGCCATGGGGCGTCCCGCATGGGTGAGCAACTATCCGTGTTCATCGTCGATCAGCCACGACTACGACAAACCGGTCGGGCGTGAGGGGCTGCTGTCGATCGTCGCCGTCCCGATCGTGGTCCGGCGGCGGGTGCGCGGCGTCCTGTACGGCGCGCTGCGGGAACCCCTGAGCCTCGCCGACCGCGTGGTGGGGGCGGCCGTCCAGGTGGCCCGCGACCTTGAGCAGGACCTCGCCGTCCGGGAGCGGGCGGACGAGGCGCTCGCCCGGACGCGGCCCGGCACGTCGGCCGCGCGCTGGGAGGAGGTGCGGGCCGTGCACGCCGAACTGCGGGCGCTGGCCGAGGAGGTCGCCGACCTGCCGACCCGCGACCGGCTGCGCCGCGCGTCGCTGCGCCTGGCCGCCGCCGGGCTGGACGAACCGGGCGACGCCCCGCGTCCCGCCCTGTCCCCCCGTGAGCTGGACGTGCTGTCCTATGTGGCGATCGGCTGCACGAACGCGGAGGCCGCCGAACGCCTGGGCCTGCTGCCCGAGACGGTGAAGAGCTACCTGCGCTCGGCGATGCGCAAGCTCGACAGCCACACCCGCCTGGAGGCCGTGACCGCCGCCCGCCGCGCCGGCCTGCTGCCCTGAGCCCGGCCGTGGGAAACCGCGGGGCCGCGCGGTCTTCCGACGATCGGACCCGGCGACGGGGTCAGCGCCGTGGGGCGCGTCCTCCAGAGCAGATCGGCCCCCGCGGCGCACTGCCTGAAGGATCGGTCACCGCACGCCGGCTGCGCCGGGCCGTGATCGCACGGCCGTCCCGCGCCGCGTTTCCGGCGGAGACGTCCGCCCCCGATGTGCCCGGAAACCGTAACACCCTGGCCGGCGATGACCGGAGTAAAAGGATTTCGTTCAAATACCTCAACTCGTCAGTAGCTTTTGGGCACGCGGGGACCGCCTTGAACCGACGGTCGAGGACCTCGCTCCCGAGCGCGTCCACCGCCTTGGCACCGATGTTCATGCCCGGCCTCCCGTGTGGCATGGCACTCATCGGCCACCGCTAGGCCCGATTGTGATCCAATATCGCTCTCCTCCCCCGTTGAAAGCCCGATAGCGTGGGGCTTGTGGAGGTTGAGGAGGCAGGTGGGACGTCCCGCCGCAAAGCGCTCTGGTTGCTGGGTGCCGCGGCCGGCCTGACCGCGCTCGGCGCGGACGCCGCGCGCCCGTCGGGCGGCTCCACCGCCGTGGCCGCGCCGACGACGACGCCGCGGGCGCGTCCGGTGATCCATCCGACGCCGACCCCGACGCCGACCCCGACTCCCCGTCCCGCCTCGTGGACGGCCGCGAAGCTCACCGCGGCGGGCGAGCCCATCCGGGAACTGTCGGAGCTGTCGCCGCCGCCCCCGCCGAAGTCGATCGCGCTGACCATCGACGACGGCCCGAGCCCGATGTGGACCCCGCGGATACTCGACCTGCTGGCCGAGCACGAGGTCCACGCGACGTTCTTCATCATCGGCGAGCAGGTGAAGGAGTATCCGAAGCTCACCCGCCGCATCGCCGACTCCGGCCACCAGATCTGCAACCACACCGAGACCCACCCGATCTCCATCGGGGGCCTGCCGAGGAAGCGCGTCCGCCGGGAGATCGTCCAGGCGCACGACCGGATCGCGGACGTCACCGGCATCGTCCCGCAGTTCTTCCGCTCCCCCGGCGGCGCATGGTCGAAGACCGTCCTGGACCTGGTCGCCGAGCACGGCATGCTGCCGATCGACTGGGCCGTCGACCCGCGCGACTGGGCCCGCCCCGGCGTGGGCCGCATCCGCCGCGCCCTGCTGAAGGGCAAGGAGAACAACATCCTCCTGTGCCACGACGGCGGCGGCGACCGCTCCCAGACCCTCAGGGCACTGGAAACGGTCATCCCGAAGATGAAGAAGCGCGGCCTGACCTTCGTCGCCCTCTGACCCTCCCGATCGAGACGCCCGGCTCCTCCGGCGTCCCAGGGGTGGACGTAACTACACCCCCGGCTCGGGGTGCGGGCACACTGTGCTCGTGGGCGCACGCCAGAAGACTGGACTCCAGGTGGCAGGCGACCCGTGGAGGACCCAGTGAACGGTGGATCGGTGGAAGAGACCCGGCTGCAGCGGTACGCCAGGACGCCCTGGCGCGGGCTGGCGCTCTGGATGCTGAGCGTCCCCGCGACGCTCGTCGGGCTGTGGTTCATCACGGTCGTCTCGATGATCACCAGCTTCGTCGGGGTGCTGCTGTTCCCGTCCGCGACCATGCTGCTGCGCGACCGGCTCGACGCCTACCGCGACCGCATCGGCCGGTGGACCGACATCACCGTCCAGCGGCCGTACCTGCCCGAGCCGGCGCCCGAGCCGGGCCTGAACGGCTTCTTCAAGCGGTTCATCGCGCTGGTCTGCGACCCGGCGACATGGCGGGACTACCTGTGGGTCGTCGTCGACCCGGTCGTTGCGATCTTCACGGCGGCGCTGCCCGGGCTGCTGATCCTGAACGGGCTGTGGGGGTACGTCCTCGCGGCGTTCGCCGGCGACCTGATCGGCCACTACGGCGGCAGCGACTGGTACGCCTACATCCCCATCACGGAGGGGTACGGCCGCGACACCGGACGCGTCGTCTCCACCCTGGTCGTCGCGACCCTCAGCATCGTGGCCGGGTACGCGATCGGCCCGAAGATGATGACCGTGTACGGGCACTGGGGCCGCATGCTTCTCGGCCCGACGAAGAAGTCGCAGCTCGCGCTGCGCGTCCAGCACCTCACCGAGACCCGGTCGGACGCCGTGGACACCTCCGCCGCCGAGCTGCGCCGCATCGAGCGCGATCTGCACGACGGCGCGCAGGCCCGGCTCGTCGCGATGGGCATGACCCTCGGCGCGATCGAGCACCTGCTCGACAAGGACCCGCAGAAGGCGCGGCTGCTGCTCGCCGAGACCCGCGCGTCGTCGGCGAAGGCGCTGCACGAGCTGCGCGACCTGGTCCGCGGCATCCACCCGCCGGTGCTCGCCGACCGCGGGCTCGGCGACGCGGTGAAGGCGCTGGCGCTCGACCACCCGATGCGGGTCGAGGTCACCGGCGACCTGCCGGGACGGGCGAGCGCGCCGGTCGAGTCCGCGGCCTACTTCGCGGTGTCGGAGATCCTCACCAACACCGCCAAGCACTCCGGCGCGTCCCGCGTCTGGATCGACATGCGGCACGAGAACGGGATGCTGCGCATCACGGTCACCGACGACGGGCACGGCGGCGCCACCCTCGACGGCGGCACGGGCCTGCGCGGCATCGAACGCCGGATCGGTACATTCGACGGCGTGCTCGCCCTCAGCTCGCCGATGGGCGGCCCGACGATCGTGACCTTGGAGCTGCCGTGCGCGTTGTCCTCGCCGAAGATCTCGCCCTCCTGAGAGAGGGGCTCGTCAGCCTGCTGGAGACGCACGGCTTCGAGATCGCGGCGGCCGTCGACAACGGCCCCTCGCTGCTGAAGGCACTGCTCGACCACCGCCCGGACGTGGCGGTGGTCGACGTGCGGCTGCCCCCGTCCTTCACCGACGAGGGGCTGCAGGCGGCGCTGGAGGCGCGCCGCCGGGTCCCCGGCCTGCCCGTGCTCGTGCTGTCCCAGTACGTCGAGCAGCTGTACGCGCGGGAACTGCTCGCGGACGGCGCCGGAGCCATCGGCTACCTGCTGAAGGACCGGGTGTTCGACGCGGCCCAGTTCGTGGACGCGGTGCGCCGCGTCGCCGGCGGCGGCACCGCGATGGACCCGGAGGTCATCTCCCGGCTCGTCGCCGGCAGCACCCGCGACACCCCGCTGAGCCGCCTCACCCCGCGCGAGACCGAGGTCCTGGAGCTGATGGCGCAGGGACGGTCCAACGCGGCGATCGCGGAGCGGCTCGTCGTCACCGAACGGGCCGTCACCAAGCACACCGCCAACATCTTCACCAAGCTCGACCTGCCGGTGACCGGGGACGACAACCGCCGCGTCCGCGCCGTCCTCGCCTATCTGAACCGGTGACCGGTCAGCTGTAGTTGACGCCGTTCATGGTGGGCTGGAGGGTGCCCTGGGAGAGGGTGCCGGGGCACATGTCGCGCGGGCCGTTCTGCCAGGTGGCGTCGATGAACAGCCAGCTTCCCTGCCAGGAGACCGCCCAGCCGCCCGCGCTCGGGCAGTCGGGGCTCGTCCCCCACCTGAGCCCGGCGAAGGCCGTCCGGCCGGGGCGCAGGGTGATGTTCACACCGGGGCCCGGGTAGTTCTCGCGCTCGCCCTGCACCGCGCTGTAGTACGCGCCGCCGGCGCCGCCGAGCCCCAACGGCGCCCAGCCCGCCGGGATCAGGCAGGTCTGCCCCGACTTGTTGGTGAGCATCAGGGTCGCGAGCACCTTCTCCTCGGAGTCGGACTGCTGCTCCTGCATCTCCGCCCGCAACTGCGCCGCCGTGCATTTCGCCACGGCCGCGACCGGCGCCTGCGCGGTGGGGGGCGTGCTCGGCGAGGTGCCGCTGCCCGTCCCCGTCCCCGTGCCGCTGCCCGTGCCTGTGTCTGTGTCTGTGCCCGTGCCGGTGCTCGAACCGGACGTCGGCCCCGTGCCGCCCACGTGGGCGCTGACACGGCAGCCGGTGACGGAGAGCGCGAGCGCGAGGCCCGCCCCGGCCAGCGCGAGCAGCGATCGACGGTTTGCACCCTGCGTCATGGTTCGAACCCCTTTGCAATCTTTCCTGATCGCTGGATGAGATGACCGATATGTCGGAGGAGTTCGAGAGATTTTCACGATATTTCGCGCGTGAGATCCGGCGTCAGCGCGTGGCGGACGTCCAGGTGAAGGCGGGTGGGCGGCGTTCGAGGAACGCGGCGACGCCCTCCTCGACCTCGCCGCTCGCGGCGACCTCCGCGAACCACCGGGCGGTCTTCTCCTGAACCGGGCCGGCGGCGGCGATGGCGTCCACGATGTCCTTGGTCGCCTGCTGGGTGAGCAGCGAGCGGGACGCGAGGGTCGCGGTGAACGCGGCGACCCGGTCGCGCAGGCCGCCGGACGGGACGACCTCGTCCAGCAGCCCGATCCGCAGCGCGTGCCCGGCGCCGATCAGGTCCGCCGAGAACAGCAGGTACTTCGCGGCGGCCGGGCCCACCAGCCGAACGAGCCGCGTCGTCGCGGCGGCCGGATACACGATGCCGAGCTTGGCCGGGGTGATCCCGAACCGGGCGTCCTCGGTGGCGAACCGCAGGTCGCAGGCCGCCGCGAGCTGGCAGCCGCCGCCCACGCAGTAGCCCTCGATCGCGGCGAGCACCGGCTTGGGGAACGCGGCGAGCGCCCGCTCGGCGACCGTCGACAGGTGCGAGTCGTCGTCGCGGTGGATGTCGCCGAGCTCGGCGATGTCGGCGCCCGCGCAGAAGTTCCCGCCCGCGCCCGTCAGCACCACCACCCGGACGGACGGGTCGCCGGCGAGGGCGTCCAGGATGCCGGGGAGCGCCCGCCACATGTCCGCCGACATGGCGTTCCGCTTGGCCGGCCGGTCGATCGTGATCGTCCCGACACCCCCGGCCACCTCGAAGTGGAGCCCGGTGTCCATGGTCCTCCCTCTGCCCTGACGCGGCTCATCGTACGGAGCCGATTCCGCCCGGCGGTTCCGGGGGCACCCGATCCGATCGGAACCCCGGCGCCCGCCGGAGAGTCATACCGAACGATCGGACGGCGGCGCGGCCGGGGGACGCCGCGCCGCGTCACGCCGTCACGGGGGGATCGACCTGCATGAAAGCAATCACCGCCGATCGGGGAATGCGAAACCGGCGCCGAGTGCTGTACTGTCAAAGCAGCGGCTTCGGTTCCGCGACTCGCACCGAAGTTGTTTCTTCCCCGCCCGGGCCATCTGAGCGCCCGGTGATCTTCCCGGTCCGGTACGCGCAGGTCGGCGTCCGGGCCGCCGCACAAGGGAGCCGCCGTCAGCCCGGTGAACCGAGCTGAATTCCTCGCATTCCTCTCGCGTACGCGCCGCGGAGTCCGCCGCCGTACCCGGGAATCGACCCCAGGCGGCGCGGACCGTTCCGCGCCGGCCTGAGAAGGGGCCCACATGTCCACTTCCACCCTCACATCCGAACCCCCTGCCACCGCCCGCAAGACACAGGCGCACACCGTGTCCGCGCAGAGCGGGCGCAAGGCCGGCCGGCAGCAGACCCGGCGTCCCGCCGACGAGACGCCGACCGTCCCGTTCCACGGCATCCTCGCCGTCCAGGACAAGCACGCGTTCGTCCGCACCTCCGGCTACCTCCCCGGGCCGGACGACGTGCACGTCTCCCTCACCCAGGTCAGGGCGCACCACCTGCGGCACGGCGACGTCGTCGCGGGCACCGCGAAGGCGCCCAAGTCGGGCCGGGAGAAGTTCCCCTCCCTCGCCCACCTGGAGGCGGTGAACGGGCTGCCGCCCGCGCAGGCGGCGAACCGCCCCGAGTTCGGCAAGCTCACCCCGCTGTTCCCGGACGAGCGGCTCCGCCTCGACACCGGCCCGCTCGCCACCCGCGTCATCGACCTGGTCGCGCCGATCGGCAAGGGCCAGCGCGGGCTCATCGTGTCGCCGCCGAAGGTCGGCAAGACGATGGTCCTGCAGGCCCTCGCGGGCGCGATCGCGCAGAACAACCCCGAGGTCCACCTCATGGTCGTGCTCATCGACGAGCGGCCGGAGGAGGTCACCGACCTGCAGCGGTCCGTGCGCGGCGAGGTGATCCACTCGACGTTCGACCGTCCCGCGCAGGACCACACCGCGCTCGCCGAACTCGCCGTCGAGCGCGCCAAGCGGCTCGTCGAGCAGGGCCACGACGTCGTCATGCTGCTCGACTCGATCACCCGGCTCGGCCGCGCCTACAACCTCGCGGCGCCCTCCAGCAGCCGCATCCTCGCGGGCGGGGTCGCCACGACCGCGATCTACCCGCCGAAGAAGTTCTTCGGCGCCGCCCGCAACATCGAGAACGGCGGCTCGCTGACGATCCTCGCGACCGCGCTGGTGGAGACCGGCTCCCGGATGGACGACGTCTTCTTCGAGGAGTACAAGGGCACCGGCAACATGGAGCTGAAGCTCGACCGGAGCCTCGCCGACCGCCGCGTCTTCCCCGCCGTCGACATCGAGGCGTCCGGGACGCGCCGCGACGAACTGCTCATGTCCCCCGAGGAACTCGCCCTCTCCTGGCGCCTCCGCCGCGCACTCCAGGGTCTGGAGAAGCAGCAGGCCGTCGAGCAGCTCCTGGAGAAGATGAAGGGCACCTCGTCCAACGCCGAGTTCCTGCTCCGCCTCCGGCAGACGACCTAGCCGTTCGGATCGCGAGTCATCCCGGAGGCCGCCCCCCGATCATTCGGCCGTTTCCGGCCTGAACGACTTGACGATCTTGTCGTAGAGGCGCTGGCCCGGTGTCCAGCCGGAATCGGGCGCGTAGAAGCAGAACTCGTACCCGGCCGCCCGGCCGCACAGCCCGTGCCGGACGCCGCCGTGGCCGCGCTCCCGCCAGGTGAACTCCCACTCGGCGGCCCCCGCGATGACCTCCGGGACGGGTTCGAGCCGCAACCGCCGATACCCCGGATAGCGGTGCTCGGCGACCGCCCCGCGCTCCTCGGCGCGCAACCCCGTGAGCGGGTCGCCCGGTGCCGGGGAGATGCGCAGGCCGAGTCCCGCACCGGTGTCCTTCCACGTCATGACGGAGCCGCTCCGCTCGGCCTGCCAGCCCGCCGGCACGCGCACCGAGTAGGCGCCCGCCTCGCGGTACCTCGTCGTCTTCACCGTGACGCCCGCCGCCGGACGCAGCACGACCGCGTCGCTCTTGCCGATCGACGTCCAGCGGGCCGCCCAGGTGCCCGCACCGGCGGCGAGCGCGGCGAGCAGCACGACGCCGACGACGGCGCCGGGCCGGAGCCGGCGCCGGCGCAGCGGCCACCGGCAGCGCGCCGCCAGGGCGCGGGGCGTCCAC
>NZ_BCQQ01000073.1 GCF_001552155.1 Actinomadura formosensis NBRC 14204
GCAACGCTCGTGTTCGAGGACGGCCCGGTCTGGCCGCTCGACGCGAACACCACCGCGACGGCCGTCAGCAGGGCGCCGACCACCACTCCGGCGACGGCGGGGGACGGGCGCCGGCCGAGCGACCGGACGATGGCGGCGACGGCGTGCCAGGCCGCCCGCGGGCGCGACGGTGCCCGCACCGGCGATCCGCCGGTCACGGCACATCACCCGCGCGGAGAACGATCACGACCCCAGGGTCCCGGCCGGGCCCGGCGGGCAGGAGGGTCCAAGGTCCCGGGACCACGGTCCGAAAGGCCCGGAACCTCACGTAGGGACCGCCGGACGTACCGTCCTTGGTCCCCTCCGTTGCAGGACTTTCGGCCCTGGGGGGCCCGCACCGGTGACCGGGAGCCTGTGGGGGCACAGCCCGTGGAGGTGGCCATGCCTCACCCATTCGCGACGCATGTCGGGGTCCGGCGGCTGGTGACCGCGGCCATCGCGGCGCCGTCGGTGCACAACACCCAGCCGTGGCGTTTCCGGCTCGCGGACGCCGCGGTCATGGAGCTGCACGCGGACCTGGATCGGAGGCTGGGCGTCATCGACCCGCGCGGCAGGGCCCTGCACATCAGCTGCGGGGCCGCCCTGTTCAACCTGCGGCTGGCGATCCGGGTGACCGGGCACCGGCCCCTGGTCGAGCCTTTCCCGGACGCCGCGGACCGGCCGGCGCTGCTGGCGTCCGTCCGCGCCGAGGACGCGACGATGCCGTCGCCGAGGCAGTCGGAGCTGTACGCGGCGATCCCGCACCGGCGCACCAACCGCAGTCCGTTCAGCAAACGGCGGCTGCCGCAGGTCGTCTGGGAGGAGCTGACGACCGCGGCCCGGGAGGAGGGGCTGGTCCTGAGCCTTCCCGGCCCGCAGACCACCGCGTACCTGCTCAGCCTGATCGCCGCGGCGGACGCGAAGCTCGCCGCCGACCCGGACTACCTCGCCGAGCTGGCCCGCTGGACGCCGGACCGCACCGGCAGCGACGGCATCCCCTGGTATGCGTTCGGACCGCGGCCGAGCGGACGGGGCCTGCCGCTGCGCGACTTCGGCCTGGCCGGTTCCCGGGAGGGGCGGGAGGTGGCCGACTTCGCCGCCCGCCCGCAGCTCGGCGTCCTGCTCACCAAGGGCGACGAGCCGCGGGACTGGCTGCAGGCCGGGCAGGCGCTGCAGCGTGTCCTGCTCACCGCCGCGCGGCGCGGGGTGTCGACCTCGATGCTGTCCCAGCTGCTGGACATGCGCCGCCGCGGGCCGGACGGGCGGCGGCCGCACGGCCACATCCAGGCGATCATCCGGTTCGGCTACGGGCCGCTCGTGCCCGGCACGCCGCGCCGGCCGTTCCCCGAGGTGCTGGAACGCGCCTGACCACGGATTTCCACGTATCACTCCATGAAGAAAGGCGACCGATGCCCACACTCGTCCAAGAGTTCACCGAGGTCTTCCGGACCGAGCATCGCGGTGTGCGCGACCTCCTGCTCGACCTGGTGCAGGCGTTCCGGCTCGGCGACACCGAACGGGTGCGGGAGCTGGTCGGCGCCGTCGACGCCGCCACCGGCCCGCACTTCCGGTACGAGGAGGAGTCGATGTACCCGCAGCTCGTCGCCATCTTCGGGGACGAGTACGTGGACAAGCTGCTCACCGACCACGACGGCGCGATCCGCAACGTCCGGCTGCTCCACGAGCTCGCCGGGCACGACGAGCTGACGCCGCTGCAGGCCGAGCGCGGGATCGAGCTGACCCGGCAGATCCTTCCGCACGTCAGCGACTGCGACGGGCTGTCCATCATGGTGGAGACGTTCCCCGAGGCCACGGTCGGCGACATCCTGTCGACCCGGCGCACCGCGCGCGCCGCCGGCCTGCCCCTGCTGACCTGGGCGATGACCACGCGGAACCGGGATGTCTGAGCCGGACCGGCCCCGCATCGTCCAGGGCGGCATGGGCGCGGGCGTCTCGGGGTGGCGGCTGGCGCGCGCCGTCTCCCGGACGGGACAGCTCGGCGTGGTCTCCGGGGTCGCGCTGGACGCCCTGCTCGCCCGCGGCCTCCAGGACGGGGACGAGGGCGGCCACCTGCGCCGCGCGCTCGCGCATCTCCCGCTGCCGGGGGTGGGCGAGCGGATCCTGGAGCGCTACTTCGTGCCCGGCGGCATCGAGCCCGGTGAGCGGTACCGGCCGGTCCCGAAGCTCGGCCTGCGGCCGAACAAGACGCGCGACGAGCTGACCATCGCGGGGAACTTCGCCGAGGTCTGGCTCGCAAAACAGGGACATGACGGGCTGGTCGGGATCAACTACCTGGAGAAGATCCAGCTCGCCACCCCGTCCGCCGCCTACGGGGCGATGCTCGCCGGCGTGGACTACGTCCTGATGGGCGCGGGGATTCCGAGCGAGATCCCCGCGCTGCTGAACGCGCTGGCCGACGGGTCCCCCGGGCGGCTGACGGTGACGGTCGCCGGCGCCGAGGAGGGCCGCCCGTTCGCGTTCGACCCGGCGTCGCTGGCCGAGCCCGCGATCAAGGCGAAGCGGCCGCGGTTCCTGGCGATCGTGTCCTCGTCCGTCCTCGCCATGTACCTGAACCAGTCGCCGGTCACCCGGCCGGACGGTTTCGTGCTGGAGACGGCGGTCGCGGGCGGGCACAGCGCGCCGCCGCGCGGAAAGCTGCACCTCGACGACGACGGCGAGCCGGTCTACGGCAAGCGGGACCGGATCGACCCGGCGAAGGTCGCCGCGCTCGGCCTGCCGTTCTGGGTGGCGGGCGGCTTCGCCCGGCCCGGCACGCTGGCCGAGGCGCGCTCCGCCGGCGCCGCCGGGATCCAGGCCGGCAGCGTCTTCGCGCTGTGCCGGGAATCGGGGCTCGATCCCGGGTTGCGGCAGCAGCTCGTCAAGCGGGCGCTGGACGGCACGCTCCGGGTCCGCAACGATCCCCGGGCCTCGCCGACCGGGTTCCCGTTCAAGGTCGCCGCGCTGCCGGACACGCTGTCGGAGCCGGACGTCTACGTGAAGCGTCCCCGGTTGTGCGACCTGAGCTACCTGCGCACCCCGTACCTGAAGGCGAACGGAACCGTCGGCTACCGCTGCCCGGCCGAGCCCATCGACGCCTACGTCCGCAAGGGCGGGGACATCGAGGACACGACCGGACGCCGGTGCCTGTGCAACGCGCTCGTCTCCAACATCGGGTACGGCCAGCACCGTCCGGACGGCTATGTCGAGCCGCCCATGCTCACGCTCGGCCAGGACCTCGGGTTCCTGCCCGACCTCGTCCGCACGAGGGGCGGCGACTACTCCGCCGCCGACGCCGTCGACTACCTGCTGGGAACATGAGACAGATCCGCGCTCCTCGCCATGATCCCGCCGACCGCCCGTTCATCGTGATCTGGGAGGCCACCCAGGCGTGCCCGCTGGCCTGCCGGCACTGCCGCGCCGAGGCCAGACCCGACCGCGACCCGGGCGAGCTGTCCACCTCCGAGGCGTTCGACCTCATCGAGCAGGTGGCCGCGTTCGGCAGTCCGCCGCCGCTGTTCGTCATCACCGGCGGCGACCCGTTCCAGCGGCCGGACCTGTTCGCCCTCGTCCGGCACGGTGCCCGCGTCGGCCTGCCCGTCGCGGTCTCCCCGTCCGGCACGCCGACGCTGACCTCGGAGAACCTCACCGGGTTGACGGAGGCGGGCGCGCGGGCGATCTCGCTGAGCCTGGACGGTTCGAACGCGCGCATCCACGACGACTTCCGCGCCACGCGCGGCGTCTACGGCTGGACGCTGGACGCCTGGCGGGACGCCCGCGAACTCGGGCTGAAGGTGCAGATCAACACGACGGTCGCCGGGCACAACCTGACCGACCTGCCGGAGATCGTGCGTGTCGTGCACGAGATGGGCGCGCTGACCTGGAGCGCGTTCCTGCTCGTCCCGACCGGCCGGGGCAAGCTGCTGCCCGGGCTGGACCCGCATCAGGTGGAGGACGTCCTCAACTTCGTCTACGACGCGGGGGCGCACATCCCGGCCCGCACCACCGAGGCCCACCACTTCCGCCGGATCGCCGTCCAGCGGGAGATCCTGCGGCGGCACGACGCCGACCACGTCGCCGCGCTGGGCCTGGGGCCGCTCTACAAGGAGCTACGGCACCGGCTGGAGGAGCTGGAGCTGCCGGTCCGGCGGGCCCGGCGTCCACCCATGGACGTCAACTCCGCGCGCGGGTTCGTGTTCGTCTCGCACCGGGGCACCGTGCATCCGAGCGGCTTCCTGCCGACCCCGGCGGGCAGCGTCCGGCGCGAACGGCTGACCGACATCTACCGGAACTCGCCGCTGTTCGTCGGGCTGCGCGACCCCGGCAGGCTGACCGGACGGTGCGGCGCCTGCGAGTTCCGGACGATCTGCGGCGGCTCCCGCTCGCGCGCCCTGGCCACGTCCGGCGACCCGTACGCGGAGGAACCCTGGTGTTCCTACACGCCCGGTTCCTTCCCGTACCAGGACGAACTCGGCGCCTACGGCGCGCTCGCGTACGAGTGAGGACGGACGCCGCGGACTTCGGGACGAAGGTCCCTACGGGCGAGGCGGCTGCGAAGCGAACCCTGGATTCGACACCCGCCACCGTGGGGCGGCGTGACGAGGACGAAGGAGCTTCACGATGGCAAGGCAGATCGTCACCGGCGCCGGTCCCTCGGTACAGGAGTTGGAGCACCGCATCGCCGTCCTGGAACGGCAGGTCGCGGAGCTGACCGAGACGACCCGCGCGCTGGCGGCCGCACTGGAGCACGCCTCGCCGGCCATTCCGGGCGGCGGCGCCCCCGGTCTCGTCGTGGTCCCGGCGCCCACCTGCTGACCCCGGCCGGGGCCACATCCGGGACATATCCGCCGTGAGCTGGGTAGATGAAGACTCGAAGAAGGCTTCCCACTCCAACGGCTGGATGATGGACATGTTCGAGATCGAGGACATTCGGCAGTGGCGTGGCCGCGCGGTGATCGACGAGTCCGGCAACAGGATCGGTGAGCTGGAGGCCGTCTACGTCGACACCGCCACCGACCAGCCGGCCTTCGCCACCGTCAGGACCGGCCTGCCCACCCGGCGGCGGCTGGTGTTCGCGCCGCTCGCCGGGGCGACGGTCGGGCCGGAGCACCTCCGGGTCGCGCGCCCGAAGAAGGAGGTCAGGAACGCCCCCGCGATCCACACCGACGGGGAGCTCCTCGCCGCCGACGAGCACGCCGTCTTCGCCCACTACGGCCTGGGCTACGAGGCCGCGCCCGACGAGCGCCGGCTGGCGCGCCGCTGAAGGGATCGTCCCGTGGCACTGTTCCTGTTCCTCCTGCTCATCGCGGTGGCGCTCGGCATCGTCGGCGTCGTCGTGCACGGCCTGTTCTACCTGCTGATCATCGGCATCGTGCTGTTGCTGCTCGATCTCGTGCTGAGCGGGATACGGCTGGGCCACCGGCGTGGCTCGCGTCCCACCCGGTGAGCCGTCCCCGCCCGGCAGGCATGGTCCAGCAGGCATAACGGACATTTCGCCGGGTAGCCCGTAGCGCGATGGCCGGACGACCCGGTGTCGGGGCATCCGGCGATGCACATCATCGAGGGGGGACCCCATGGCCGACGTCTTCGAGGTTCTCGGACGTGACCACGCCGAGGTCAGGCGGATACTGACCGAACTGGAGGCGGGCACGCCCGAAGGCAAGAGCCGCCTCCAACTGCGCAAGAAGATGGTGGAAGAGCTCATCATCGAGGAGTCCAAGCACGAAGCGGTGGAAGAGGAGTACTTCTGGCCGGCCGTCCGGGAGCTGGTCCCCGACGGGGACCGGCTCGCCGACAAGGCCATCGAGCAGGAGCAGGCGGGCAAGTACGTCCTGAACGATCTCCTCGGCAAGGACCCGGCGGACGAAGGCTTCGAGGACCTGCTCTCGACCTTCATCACCGACGGCCGCGAGCACATCGAGTTCGAGGAGGTCCAGGTCTGGCCCAAGCTCCGCACGGTCCTCACCGCCGAACGCGCCGAGGACCTGGGGCGCAAGCTGGACCAGGGCAAGAAGATGGCCCCCACCCGCCCGCACCCGCATACACCTCCCAAACCGGGCATCCTCAAGGCCACCGGTCCCGCGGTGGCCGCCGCCGACAAACTCCGCGACAAGCTGACCGGACGGGGGCGAGGCTGACCGCCCCTCCCCGGCCGCGCGCCAGGAGATGACCGGCGGCACACGCCGGTGCCCTCCCGGACGGCGAGGTCGGCTCGCACGACACGGTCGCGGGCGGCCCGCGCACCGCGCGGGCATGCACCGTCGCGCCGTGACGCGTGGAACGTCTATCGTGGGGAATCGCTCGCGACCGTATCGTCCGAAAGGCTGGGGTGTGAGTCAGCGACGACCGCGGCCGTCAGGCGGCGAACCGGCGGACGATGGGGCGGGCGGCGTCCCCGACGACGTCGCGGCCGCCGTGGAACGGGTGCTGAGCACGACGGCGTTGCTGTGGAGCCGCGCGGAGCAGGGCCTCGAACCCGCCATCTCGCCGATCCAGCTGCGCGCCGTGGAGGCGATCTCGCGGTTCGGGCGGCTGAACCTCGGCGGGCTGGCCGAGGAGCTCGGGGCGATCCCCTCGTCCGCGAGCCGGCTGTGCGACCGGCTTGAGGCCGCCGGGCTGATCGTGCGCGAGCCCGCCCGCGAGGACCGGCGGGAGATCATCGTCCGGCTCACCGACCAGGGCGAGCGGCTGCACACCCAGCTGGTGCGCCGGCGGCGCACGGCGGTGCGGGACGTCCTCGCGCACATGTCGCCCACGTCGCGGGCCCGGCTGATCGACGCGCTGACGGAGTTCGGCCAGGCGTGCGAGCGGCGGGACTCCGGCGAGGCCAGGGTGGTCGGGTCCCGGACGGCCTGACACCGCCGATCCGACTCGACATCAAGTATTTGCCATAGGGCAAACTCTTTGGCAGTCTTCCCCTGCGGTCCTCCGTCCGCGCCCACGAACAAAGGCGGGACGGACCGGAACGGGGCGTGGCCGCGTCCGGTATCGGGGGGCAGTAACGAGATGGGGTCGCGATGAGAACGCAGGGCCGCCCGGCCGGGGCCGGACAGGGCCGCCCGTCCGGGGGCGAGCCGTCCAGGGACGCCGGTGACGACCGTCCGCTGCGGGTCGAGCGGGCGCTGCGGGCCGCTCCCGCGCACGCGGTGCCCGAGGCGCTGGCCGCCGCGCTCCGCCGCGCGTACCCGCAGGTCTCCGGCGCCCGGCTGCTGGTGTGCGACTACCACTCCCGCGTCCTGCTGCCGGTCGAGCCGCTCACCGCCGGGCCCGCGGACGGCGAGGGGCCGGCCACCGGCGCGCTCGCCATCCGGCAGAGCAACGCCGGGCGGGCGTACCTGTCCCGCCGCGTGCTGCTCTCGGCGTCCGAGGACGGCGACCTCCCGAGCGCGACGACGACCTACATACCGATCACCGCGCGGGGCGAACGGCTCGGCGTCCTCGAAGTGAACTCGTCCGGCGCCTGGGGCGACGCGGACGCGCTGGCGGAGATCGGTGAACTGCTCGGCACCGCGCTGAAGGTCGCCTGGAACTGGACCGACCGGTACGAGCGGGCCCGGCGCCGGCAGCGCCTCACGCTCGCCGCCGAACTGCAGTGGCAGCTGCTCCCCGGCCACGCCTGCACCGACCGGGGGTTCAGCCTCGCCGGTCATCTGGAGCCCGCCTACTCGATCGGCGGGGACAACTTCGACTGGTCCGCCGAGCACGACCATCTGGCGTTGACCGTCACCAACGGGGCGGGCACCGGCATCAGCGCGGCACTGCTGACCTCGCTGACCGTCGGCGCACTGCGCAACGCGCGCCGCTCCGGCGCCGATCTCGGCGAGCAGGCGAGCCTGGCGAACGACATGGTCCACGTCCGGTACGGGGGCCGGGAGTTCACCGAGACCCTCGTCATGCGGATCGACTTCGCGGACGGGACCGTCCACATCATCGACGCGGGCTCGCCGCGCATCCTGCTGCTGCGCGGCGCCGAGGTGACGCGGGTGCCGCTGGAGCAGCAGCTTCCGCTCGGCATGTTCCCCGACACCGAGTACCGGCCCCAGCGGTTCCGCCTCGAACCCGGCGACCGGATGGTCATCGTCAGCGACGGGGTCTTCGCCGCGCGGACCGCGCGCGGCGAGTTCGGCGCGCACGCGCTGGAGCAGGCGACCCGCCGCAGCCGCCTGCAGGACGCGGCGGAGGTGCCGCTCACCATCATCAACGAGCTGATCGACTACCACGATGGCACCGGCCTGGAGGACGACGCGGTCGTGGTGTGCCTCGACTGGCACCCCTCCCCGGACGACGGCACGGCCTCTGTGCAGCGCCTCCGCGACGAGCCGGAGCCGTAGCGGAGGCCGCCGCGGGGCCGCCGCCGACCGGCGGGTAACCTCCGGCTATCAGATCACCCGGCGAACCGAGGAGCCCCCCATGCCGGAACTGAGTGCCGCGGAGACCGTGCGCGCCACCGACAAGACCATCCACGACATCGGATCGAAGTGGATGCTGGACCCGGTGATTTCGGAGCGCGGGAAGGAACTGGGGTACGCCAACCCGTTCGCGTTCTACTTCGCCGGCCGCGGCGGCGTGCTCGGCGATGTCGACGGCAGCGTGGTCTCGGCCGCGCTGGGCTGGTTCGAGCCGCGAACCGTCCGGGCCATGTGGGACGAGGGCGTCGCGGTCGCCGGGGCCAGGGAGGCCGCGCGGCGCTACGCGCGGGCGTTCACCGCCTGGGGCGAGGAGCGCCTCCCGGACGACCCGCGCCTGTGCGAGCTGGCCGAGCGGGTCGCCGGCGCCACCGAGGGCTCGGGCCTGCCGCTGTTCTGCGGCTGGCGCGCCGAGCCGCTGCCGGACAGCGGCCCCGGCCGGCTGCTGCAGGTGCTGCAGGTGCTGCGGGAACTGCGGGGCGGCCTGCACCTGGTCGCCACGACGGCCGTCGGCCTGGCGCCGGTGGAGGCGATCTTGACCGGGGACGGGGAGGGCACCGCGAAGTTCCTCGGCTGGCGGGGCGACTTCCCCGACTGCGCGGCGCTGAAGCCCCGCCGCGCGGAGGCCGAGGAGATCACCGACAGCCTCGCCGCCGCGGTGTACGAGCGGGCGCTGTCCCCGTCCGAACGCGCCGAGTTCGCCGGCCTGGTCGCGAAGGCGGGCGCCGCCGTCCTCGGCTGAGCGCCTTGTTTCACGGGCCGCGCGGCGGGTAGGTGGACGGCGCGCCAAGGTGAAGGGCGGTGGGGCGTGGGCGTCCGTACATGGATCGGGTCATGGCCCGTCTACCGCCAGTTCACCGGCGATGACCCGCTCGGCCGCGGAGCCGCGGCCAAGAGCGCGGGGACCGAGCGGATCAGGGCGAGGGTGAGCACGGCCGACCAGGTCGTGAAGTCCGTCTGCCCGTACTGCGCGGTCGGCTGCGGGCAGGACGTGTACGTCAAGGACGGCAAGGTCGTCCAGATCGAGGGCGACCCGGACTCGCCGATCAGCCGGGGCCGGCTGTGCCCGAAGGGCTCGGCCAGCCTCCAGCTGACCACCGGGTCGGCCCGCGAGCACCAGGTGCTCTACCGGCGCCCGCACGGCACCGGCTGGGAGCGCCTCGACCTCGACACGGCGATGGACATGATCGCCGACCGGGTGATCGAGACGCGCCGGCGCGGCTGGCAGTGGGAGGAGCAGGGCCTGCGGGTGCGGCGCACGCTGGGCATCGCGAGCCTCGGCGGCGCCACCCTCGACAACGAGGAGAACTACCTGATCAAGAAGCTGTTCACCGCGCTCGGCGCGGTGCAGATCGAAAATCAGGCGCGCGTTTGACACTCCTCCACCGTTCCCGGTCTGGGAACCTCGTTCGGACGCGGCGGCGCGACCACCTTCCAGCAGGACCTGCAGAACTCGGACTGCATCGTCATCCAGGGCTCGAACATGGCCGAGTGCCATCCGGTCGGGTTCCAGTGGGTGATGGAGGCGAAGGCGCGCGGCGCGAAGCTGATCCACGTCGATCCGCGGTTCACGCGGACGAGCGCGCTCGCGGACGCGCACGTCCCGCTGCGCGCGGGCAGCGACATCGCGTTCCTCGGCGGGATCATCAACTACGTCCTGGAGAACGAGAAGTACTTCCGCGACTACGTGGTGGCCTACACCAACGCGCCGGTGATCCTCACCGAGGACTTCCGCGACACCGAGGACCTCGACGGCGTGTTCTCCGGCCTGGACCCGCAGAAGCGCAGCTACGACCACACGACATGGCAGTACGAGGGCCTGGAGGTCCAGTCGGCCGCCGGCCGGCGCGACATGGAGTACGGCGAGCGCGTCACCTCCCTCGCGGAGGCGGCCCGCGGTGAGGCGCACGGTTCGGGCGGCGCGGCGCTCGGCGAGGGCGACCCGCGGCGCGACCCGACGCTGGAGCATCCGCGCTGCGTGTTCCAGGTGCTCAAGCGGCACTTCTCGCGGTACACGCCGGAGATGGTCGAGCGGATCTGCGGCGTCCCGCGCGACCGGTTCCTCCGGGTGTGCGAGACGCTCACCGAGAACTCCGGCCGGGACCGGACGTCCGCGTTCGTGTACGCGGTGGGCTGGACGCAGCACTCGGTCGGCGTCCAGTACATCCGGACGGCGGCGATCCTGCAGGGGCTGCTCGGCAACATCGGGCGGCCGGGCGGCGGCATCATGGCGCTGCGCGGGCACGCGTCCATCCAGGGGTCGACCGACATCCCGACGCTGTTCAACCTGCTGCCCGGCTACATCCCGATGCCGCACGCGCACACCAACCAGGACCTGGACTCGTTCATCCAGGCCGAGGCCGCGCGCAAGGGCTTCTGGGGCGACATGCGCGCCTACCTCGTCAGCCTGCTGAAGTCGTACTGGGGTGACGCGGCGACCGAGGACAACGAGTACTGCTTCGACTATCTGCCGCGGCTGACCGGCTCGCACAGCACGTACGAGACGGCGATGGCGCAGATCAACGGCGTGTGCAAGGGCTACTTCCTGATGGGCGAGAACCCGGCCGTCGGGTCCGCGAACGCCAAGATCCAGCGGCTCGGGATGGCGAACCTCGACTGGCTCGTCGTCCGCGACTTCTCGCTGATCGAGTCGGCGACGTGGTGGAAGGACGGCCCGGAGATCGAGTCGGGTGAGATGCGCACCGAGGACATCGGCACCGAGGTGTTCTTCCTCCCGGCCGCCGCGCACACCGAGAAGGACGGCAGCTTCACCAACACCCAGCGCATGCTGCAGTGGCACCACAAGGCGGTGGAGCCCGCCGGGGACGCGCGCAGCGACCTGTGGTTCACCTACCACCTGGGCCGCATCATCCGGGCGAAGCTCGCCGCGTCCAGCGACGAGATGAACCGCCCGATCCTCGACCTGACGTGGGACTATCCGACGCACGGCGAGCTGGACGAACCGGACGCCGAGGCGGTGCTCGCCGAGATCAACGGCTTCGACGCCGACGGGAACCCGCTGTCGTCCTATACGCAGCTGAAGGACGACGGGTCCACAAGGTGCGGCTGCTGGATCTACTGTGGCTGCTACGCCGACGGCGTCAACCAGCCCGCCCGCCGCAAGCCCGGCAAGGACCAGCACTGGGTCGCCCCCGAGTGGGGCTGGGCGTGGCCCGCGAACCGCCGCATCCTCTACAACCGGGCGTCCGCCGACCCGGACGGCAACCCGTGGAGCGACCGCAAGGCCTACGTCTGGTGGGACGCCGGGAAAGGCCGATGGACGGGCCACGACGTGCCCGACTTCATCGCCGACCGGCCGCCGGACTACAAGCCGCCGCGGGACGCGAGGGGCCCGGACGCGCTCGCCGGCACCGACCCGTTCATCATGCAGGCGGACGGGAAGGCATGGCTGTTCGTCCCGGCCGGGCTGACGGACGGCCCGCTACCGGCGCACTACGAGCCGCAGGAGTCGCCGTTCACCAACCCGCTGTACAAGCAGCAGCGCAACCCCGTCCGGCATCTGCTGCCGCCGCATCCCGACAACCGGTACGGGCCGAGCGGCGACGCGCCGGGCGCGGAGGTGTACCCGTTCGTGGTGACGACGTACCGGCTCACCGAGCACCACACGGCGGGCGGCATGTCGCGCTGGCAGCCGTACCTCGCCGAGCTGCAGCCGGAGTTCTTCTGCGAGGTGTCGCCGGAGCTGGCGGCCGAGCGGAGCCTGGAGCACGGCGGCTGGGCGACGATCGTCAGCCCGCGCGCCGTGATCGAGGCCCGCGTCCTGGTCACCGACCGGATGCGGCCCCTCGTCGTGGACGGCCGGACCGTCCACCAGATCGGCCTGCCCTACCACTGGGGGCCGAACGGCTACAGCCGCGGTGACGCCGCGAACGAGCTGCTGCACCTCGCCCTCGACCCGAACACGCACATCCAGGAGGCCAAGGCCATCTCCTGCGACATCCGCCCCGGCCGCCGCCCGCGCGGCGCCGCCGCCGGCGCGCTGGTCCGCCGCTACCGGGAGCGGGCCGGCATCACCGCCGAAACGGGCACCGAGATCTAGCGGACGACGCTCTAACGGACGACGAGGGGGGTGTCGCCGGCGGGGACCAGTTCGCCGATGACGGGGGCGCCGGGGATCTCGCCGGCGATGAGGAGGCCGCCGGAGGTCTGCGCGTCGGCGAGCAGCAGCCGGTCCTCCTGCGGTGTCGCGCCGAAGTCGGTGTGCGGGGCGACCCAGGCGAGGTTGCGGCGGGTGCCGCCGCTGACGTACCCGTCGCGGAGGGACGCGCGGGCGCCGTCCAGGTAGGGGACGGCGGCGGCGTCGACCACGGCGGTGACCCCGGACGCGCGGGCCAGTTTGTAGAGATGGCCGAGCAGCCCGAAGCCGGTGACGTCGGTGGCGCAGACGGCGCCCGCGTCGAGCGCGGCGGCGGACGCGTCCCGGTTCAGCTCGACCATGGTGGCGACGGCGTGGTCGAACACCTCGCCGGTCGCCTTGTGCCGGTTGTTCAGCACCCCGAGGCCGAGCGGTTTGGTGAGGGTGAGCGGCACGCCGGGCTTGCCGGTGTCGTTGCGCAGGAGCGCGGCGGGGTCGGCGACACCGGTGACGGCCATGCCGTACTTGGGTTCGGGGTCGTCCACGCTGTGGCCGCCGCCGACATGGCAGCCCGCCTGCGCGGCGACGTCCAGGCCGCCGCGCAGGACCTCGCGCGCCAGGTCGAACGGCAGCACCTCGCGGGGCCACGCGAGCAGGTTCACCGCGACGATGGGCCGGCCGCCGACCGCGTAGACGTCGGAGAGCGCGTTGGCGGCGGCGATGCGTCCCCAGTCGTAGGGGTCGTCGACGACGGGGGTGAAGAAGTCGGCGGTGGCGACGGTGGCCAGGCCGTCGCGGAGGCGGACGACGGCGGCGTCGTCACCGGTGTCCAGCCCGACGAGCAGTTCGGCGTTGGGCTGCGCGGGGGCGGTGTTCAGGCCGGCGACGACGTCCTCCAGCTCACCTGGCGGGATCTTGCAGGCGCAGCCGCCGCCGTGCGCGTACTGGGTCAGCCTCTTCATCATGTCGTCCTTTCGGTGCAGCGGCGGCGGAGGTCGTCCACCCTGACCGTGTAGCCCCGCTCGTCGAGGTGCTCCAGGAGCGGGACGGCGACGCGGCGGGTGGTGCCAAGCGCGCGGCGCGCCTCGCTCAGCGTGAACGGGCCGCCCAGCTTCGCCAGGAGCGCGGCGGCGCGGGCGTCGTCGCCGGGCAGCAGGACGATGCCGGCGCCGACCTTGAGGAGCGCGCCGGTCGCCGCGGCGGCGGCGAGCATCTTCGGGGTCAGGCCGAGTTCGGCGAGGCGGCCCGCGTCCGGGGCCTGGAACGGGGCGCCGGTCAGGTCGCGGCGGACGGCGTCGACGGCCCGCCGGACGGCCGGCGGCAGTTCGGGGGCGGTCGTCCGGCCGTAGATGCGGCCGTCGCGCCGCCGCAGGCCGGCGGCGAGGGCCTCGACGAGCGCGCGGTCGGGCAGGCCGAGGGCGCGGCGGGCGGCGTCGGCGGAAAGGCCGGGGTCGGCCGGGTGGGCGGCGGCGTGCTCCTCGACGGCCGCGATGAGGCGTTCGCGGAGGTCCGCCCAGTGGCCGGGGTCGGCGAGCCAGTCCCCCGCGACCGGCTCGGCCGGGACGGGCACGCCCATCGCGACCAGGTCCGTGCGCGTGATCAGCCTGCGGCGGCGGAGTTCGCCGGCACCGTCGGGGCGTCCGGTGATCGAGGCGAGTTCGCGGGCCCGCGCCGCCGCCGCACCGCGCCGCGTGAACGGCTCGGGGCGGACGTCCAGCACAGTGACCCCGGCCGGGACGCGATGCCGCCCGGGGTCGCGGAGCAGCGCGCCGTCACCGATCCGCAGCGGCAGCGTCCGCCGCAGAGCCAGCCGCGCGGTGTCGTCGCCGAGCGGACGCACATGGACCGGCACCGCCGCCGAGCCCACGTGCAGGATCAGCTCGCACGGCAGGTCGCGCGCCGGTTCGCCGCGCAGCCGCACGTCGACGACGTCGGCGGTGAGCCAGCGTCCCGGGGTGAGCAGGGCTTCGCCGCGGCCCGCCCCGCCCGCGCCTCCGTGCAGGTTCACCGCGACGCGGGCGACCGCGCCGACCCGGTCGCGGTCCTCCTTGAGGCTTTGCAGGCCGCGCACGCGCACGAGGTCGCCGCCGCAGGCCAGGCGGTCGCCGACGCTGATCGTCCCGGCGCCGAGCGTCCCGGTCACGACCGTGCCCCTGCCCCGGATCGTGAAGACCCGGTCGATCCAGAGCCGCACGTCGGCGTCCGCGTCCGGGGCGGGAAGGGACGCGGTGAGCCGTTCCAGGGCGGCGCGCAGGTCGTCCAGGCCCTCGCCGGTGGTGCCGCTCACCATGACGGACTCGACTTCGCCGAGCGAGGTGGCCGCGATGCGGGAGAGTGCCTCCTCCCGCGCCAGGTCCGCCATGCCGGCGCCCGCGAGGTCGCGGCGCGTCACGACGAGGAGCCCGTGCCGCACGCCGAGCGCGTCCAGCACCGCCAGGTGCTCCTCCGACTGCCGCTGCCAGCCCTGGTCCGCCGCGACCACGAACATGACGGCCGGGACGGGCCCGACACCGGCCAGCATCGTGGCGACGAGGCGCTCATGCCCGGGGACGTCGACGAACGCGAGGCGATCCCCGCCGGGGAGGGTGGTCCAGGCGAAGCCCAGCTCGATCGTCAGGCCGCGCCGCCGCTCCTCCTCCAGCCGGTCGGGTTCCATCCCGGTGAGGGCGCGGACCAGCGTGGACTTGCCGTGGTCCACATGCCCGGCGGTCGCGACGACGTGCATCATCGCGCCGCCTCCCGGACGGCTTCGGCCAGGTCGTCGTCCTGGCCGGGCGGTACCGAGCGCAGGTCGAGCAGGCATCGCCCGTCCTCGACCCGCCCCATCACGGCCGGGACGCCGCGCCGCAGCCGCGCCGCGAACGCCTCGGGCACCGCCACGGCCGCGCTCGGCAGGACGACACCGGGCGCGCCGCCGCCCCCGACCGCCGCCTCGCTCTCCACGGCCCTCGCGTCGATCCCCTCGCCGCGCAGGAGCGCGGCCAGGCGCCCGGCACGCTCCCGCAGCGTCCCGGCGGCGGCGTGCAGGGCCTGTTCCGTCGGGGTGCGCGGGCCCCGGACGGTGGCCTCCAGCGCGGCGAGCGTCATCTTGTCGACGCGCAGCGCCCGCGCCAGCGGATGGCGGGCCAGCCGCCGCACCAGGTCCCGCCGCCCGAGGACGAGCCCGCACTGCGGGCCGCCGAGCAGCTTGTCGCCGCTGGCGGTGACCAGGTGCGCGCCCGCCTTGAGCATGGACGCGGCGTCGGGCTCGTCCGGCAGCAGCGGTTCGGGCGCGAGGAGACCGGAGCCGATGTCGGCGACGACCGGGACCCCGAGGCCGGTCAGCTCGGCGACGTCCGCGGCCCGTGTGAAGCCGGTCATGCGGAAGTTCGACGGATGCACCTTGAGGATGAAGCCCGTGCCGGCGCCGACGGCCGCCGCGTAGTCGTCCGGCGACGTCCGGTTCGTGGTGCCGACCTCGCGCAGCCGGGCGCCCGTCGCGGCGAGCAGTTCCGGGATCCGGAAGCCGTCCCCGATCTCCACCATCTCGCCGCGGCTGATGACGATCTCCCGGCCGGGCGCGAGCGTGGCCGCGGCCAGCACGAGCGCCGCCGCGCCGTTGTTGACGACGTGCGCGGCCTCCGCCTGCGGGACCCGCTCCACCAGGGCCGCCAGCACGGACCGTCCGCGTCTCGCCCGCCGGCCCGTCTCCAGGTCGAGTTCGACGTCGGTCGCACCGGACGCCACCGCGACCGCGTCCCGCGCGGCGTCCGACAGCGGCGCCCGCCCGAGGTTGGTGTGCAGCAGGACACCGGTCGCGTTGATCACGGGGCGCAGCCCCGACGCGGTCACCGGCAGCGCCGCGGCGGCCGCGTCCGCCACCGCGTCCGGCGCGATCTCCCCCGCCCGGGCCCGCCGCTGTGCCGCGACGACGGCCGCCTTCACCACGCCGCGGCCGAGCCGCCCGGCGGCCTCGGCGAGCCGCGGGTCGGCGAGCAGCGTGTCGGTGCGGGCGATCCGCCGCCGCCCGTCCTTCCCCACGACGGGCACGGCTTCACGATCCATCAGGCGACCTCCGGGAGACACCGCTACCCGTCAGCATCGCACGCAAACGGCCGGCCGTGGCGGCGTGATCCTTCGCGTAGCCGGCGGCGGACTCGAAGGCCGGAATGTCTGGTCGGTCGCCTAGTGTCGCGGTCATGAGCGAGTCACTCCGGCACGCCGAGCACCCCCGAGCCGAACGGCCGCGCCTGGTCACGCGGCCCGTGGCGCAGGTGTTCGCGGCCACCTTCACGAGCCTGTCGGGTGTGTTCCTGCTGATGTCGGTCGTCCCGATGTACGCGGTGGCAGGCGGGGCGGGCCGTACCGGCGCCGGTGTCGCCACGGGCGCGCTGATGCTGACGACGGTGCTCGCCGAACTCGCCCTCCCCCGCCTGCTCACCCGGTTCGGGTACGTGCCGGTGCTCGCGGCGGGGCTGCTGCTGCTCGGGCTTCCGCCGCTCGTGCTGACCGCCTCGTCCGGCATGGCGGCGATCACCTTGGTGAGCCTGGTGCGCGGGCTCGGCTTCGGGGTCGTCGTGGTCGTCCCGAACGCGCTGGTGGCGGCGCTGGCCCCGGCGGGGCGGCGCGGCGAGGCGCTCGGCGTGTTCGGCATCACGGCCGGCCTGCCGGCGGTGCTCGCGCTGCCGTTCGGGGTGTGGCTCGCCGAACGCGTCGGCTACCCGCCCGTGTTCATCGCCGCCTCGGTGATCCCGCTCGCCGCGCTGGCCACGCTCCCCGGCCTGCCGCGCCGTCCCGCGCCGGCGTCCGCCCAGGAGTCCTTCGGCATCGTCGCGGGGCTGCGGTCACCGGCGCTGCTCCGCCCGGCGGCGGCGTTCGCCGCGACCGCGATGGCGGCGGGCATCCTGATCACGTTCCTGCCGACGGCGGTCCCGGCCGGGGGCGTCGCCGCGGCGGCACTGTTCGTCCAGGCGGCCGTGACCACGCTCACCCGCTGGTGGGCGGGACGGATCGGCGACCGGCACGGCACCGCGCGCCTGCTGATGCCCGCCATGGCCATGGCGGCGGCCGGCATCGCCCTGCTGTGCCTCGTCCCGCACCCGGCCGCCGTCTTCGCCTCGATGCTCCTGTTCGGCGCCGGTTTCGGCGCCACCCAGAGCGCGACCCTGCCCATCATGTACGAACGGGTGCCCGCCTCGGGCTACGGCACGGTCAGCGCCCTGTGGAACGTCGGCTACGACGGAGGCATGGGCGTGGGCAGCGCCGCCTTCGGCCTGGCCGCCACCCATACCGGCTACCCCTGGGCGTTCGCCCTGACCTCCGCGGTCATGGTCCTCGCGCTCCCGCTGGCGGCCGGAGCGGCGGGGAGGAGGCCGGAGGTCTCCAGGTAGTGGCGGCCGCGGGGGGTGATGCTCGAATCTGACAAGCCGTTGCAAATTGGTGGAGTCTTCATTAATGGTTCGCCGGGCCGGCGACGCGCCGCCCTACCCTCCCGCCATGCGCCGAACAGCAGCAGCACTCGCGACCGTCCTGACCGCCGGCCTCGCCGCCGGCGTGCCGCCGGCCGCCGCGGCGGAGCCGTCCACCTGCGGCACCCCCGCCGACCACCAGATCGCCGACGTCCAGGGCAGCGGGACCGCGAGCCCTCTCACCGGGCGGACCGTCCGGGTCGAAGGCATCGTCACCGCCGACTTCCAGCGGCCCGACCAGCTCAAGGGCTTCTTCATCCAGGACCCGACGCCCGACCGCGACCCCCGGACGTCCGACGGGTTGTTCGTCTACTCCACCGAGGAGGTCGCGCCCGGTGACCGGGTGCTCGTGACCGGCACGGCCGTCGAGTACAACGGGCTCACCGAACTGTCGCCCGTGTCCGCCGTCGACGTGTGCGGCACGGGGCGGATCGCCCCGGCCCGCGTCCGGCTTCCGCTGCGCGACGGCGTGGACGCTCCAGGCGTCCCGCCCCTGGAGCGGTACGAGGGCATGCTGCTGCGGTTCGGGCAGCGGCTCACCGCCACCGAGGTCTACCGGCTCGGACGGTACGGGGAGGTCACGGTCTCGGCGGGCGGCCGGCTCTTCCAGCCGACCGACGGCCACGGCTCGACGCAGGCGGGCAACGACGCGCGCAGGCTGCTCGTCGACGACGGCTCGAACGTCCAGAACCCGGACACGATCCCGTACACCGACCCGCGCGTCCTGCGGATCGGCGACTCGGCGTACGGGCTGACGGGCGTCCTCGGTCACGGGTTCGGCGAATACCGGCTGGAGCCCACCAGGACGGTGCGTTTCGCCGCCACCGACCCGCGACCGGAGAAGCCCCGGCATGTCGGCGGGGACGTGCGCGTCGCGAGCTTCAACACGCTCAACTGGTTCACGACGCTGAACAGGCGCGGTGCCGACACGGCGGAGGAGCAGGAGCGGCAGCTCACCAAGCTGGCCGCCGCGCTCAAGGGGCTGGACGCCGACGTCGTCGGGCTCATGGAGGTCGAGAACAACGGCGACACCGCCGTGCGGGCCATCGTGGACCGGCTGAACCGGGACGCGGGCGCCGCGACGTACGCGTGGGTGCGGCACCCGTACCCGGGAACGGACGAGATCCACGTCGCGCTCATCTACCGGCCGGCGAAGGTCACCCCGGTCGGCGCGGCACGCTCGGCGCAGGACCCGGTCTTCGACCGCCCGCCGCTGGTGCAGACGTTCCGGCCCGCGTCCGGCGGGACGGCGTTCACCATGATCGTCAATCATTTCAAGTCGAAGGGCTGCGGCGGCGCCACCGGGCCCGACCGGGACCAGGGCGACGGCCAGGGCTGCTACAACGCCCGCCGCGTCGCCCAGGCGGAGGCGATCGGCGCGCTCGCGGCGGAGTCGGAGAACCCGCTCGTCGTCGGCGACCTCAACGCCTACACGGCCGAGGACCCGGTGAAGGTGCTCACCGGCGCGGGGCTCGTGTCGCAGACGCAGCGGTTCGTCCGTCCCGGTGAGCGGTACAGCTACGTGTTCGACGGGCAGTCGGGCGAGCTGGACCACGCGCTGGCCGGAGGGTCCCTGTCGCGGCGCGTGACGGGCGCGACGATCTGGCACGTCAACAGCGACGAGCCCGTGTTCCTCGACTACAACACCGAGTACAACCCGCCGCGGTTCTACCGGCCGGACGCGTTCCGCTCGTCCGACCACGACCCCGTCCTGCTGGGTCTCGATCTGCGCTGACCCGTGCCGGGCCGGCCGCCGGAGAATGGCGGCCGGCCCCTCGCGCACTGCGGGCACGAAGCGTATGATCCGGGTCACATTTCTAGAGATCGGTGCTGAGATGACCGGAACCGTCGCTGCTCCCCCGCTCGCCTTCGGCATCGGCCCGGACGGAACCTACACCCGGTTCGGGCAGGTCGCCGCGTTCGTCCTCGGGCTCCTCACGACGTTCGTGTTCCTGCCTCTGGTCGTGGTCGCCGCGCTGCTGTACACCCGGGCCGAGACCCGGTTCGCCGAGGACCCGGCGCGGGCCCGCGCGCTCGTGAACTGGTCCTGGCTCTGCGTCACGGCCCCCATCGTGATCGCCGCCGTCGTCATCGCCGCCCTCCTCGCGCTGAAGGGCTGACGGGAAGAGGACCCGCACCGGGCGGGTTGGCACACGGTATGAGCGTGCGCTTCTCCGTCCTCGACCTCGCCCCCGTCGTCAGCGGCTCCACATCCGCCCAGGCCCTGCGCAACACCCTCGACCTGGCCCGGCACGCCGAGCGGCTCGGCTACCACCGGTACTGGCTCGCCGAGCACCACGCGATGCCCGGCATCGCGAGTTCGGCGACGGCGGTGCTGATCGGGCAGGTCGCGGCGGTCACCGCCACGATGCGGATCGGGTCCGGCGGGATCATGCTGCCGAACCACGCGCCGATGGTCGTCGCCGAGCAGTTCGGCACGCTGGAGGCGCTGTATCCGGGCCGCATCGACCTCGGCCTCGGCCGCGCGCCCGGCACCGACCAGGCCACCGCGCTCGCGCTGCGCCGCTCCCCGGACGCACTGTCGGTGGACGACTTCCCCGAGCAGGTCATCGAGCTGCGGAGCTACTTCGGCGCGGACGGCAAGGTGACCCCGGCCGCCGGCAACGAGCCGCCGGTGTGGCTGCTCGGGTCCAGCGGCTACAGCGCGCGGCTCGCCGGGCTGCTCGGGCTGCCGTTCGCGTTCGCGCACCACTTCAGCGCCGCGAACACCGTGCCCGCGCTGACGCTGTACCGCGAGTCGTTCCGTCCGGGCGCGCTGGACGAGCCGTACTCGATGATCGGCGTGTCCGTCACCGCCGCGGACACCGACGAGCGGGCGCGCGAGCTGGCCGCGCCCCAGGCGCTGGCGTTCCTGCGGCTGCGGCAGGGCCGTCCCGGGCCCCTGCCGACGCCGGCGGAGACCGCCGCCCACCCGTACACGCCGCTGGAACGGCAGATGATCGACGAGCGGCTGGCGGACCAGGTGGTGGGCGGCCCGCAGACCGTCCGCGCGCAGATGGACACCCTCATCGAGCGGTCGGGCGTCGATGAGGTCATGGTGGTGACGCAGGTGTTCGACCACGCCGACCGGCTGCGGTCCTACGACATCCTCGCCGACCTCTACAAGGACGACTTCGCGGCAGGGCCGACGACGGAGTGACGCGCTTCGCGGCCGGGCCGGGTCAGTCGGCGAACGCCTCCTCCAGGACGTCCAGCCCCTCGGACAGCAACTCCTCCGGGATGACCAGCGGGGGCAGGAAGCGCAGCACGTTCCCGTACGTACCGGTCGTCAGGACGAGCAGGCCCCGCTCGTGGCAGCGGCGCGCCACCCGCGCGGTCAGCTCGGGATCGGGGTCCTTCGTGCCGGGCCGGACCAGCTCGATCGCGATCATCGCGCCGCGCCCCCGGACGTCCCCGATCGAGGGGTGCCGCCCGGCGAGCGCCCGCAGCCGGGGCAGCATGATCTCCCCGATCCGGCGGGCGCACTGGGTGAGCTTGCCGTCCTCGATCTCCTCCAGGACGGCCAGCGCCGCCTCGCAGGCCAGCGGGTTGCCGCCGTAGGTGCCGCCGAGCCCGCCGCCGTGCACCTTGTCCATGATGTCCGCGCGTCCGGTGACGGCCGCGAGCGGCAGCCCGCCCGCGATGCCCTTCGCGGTCGCGACCAGGTCAGGGACGATCCCCTCGTGCTCGCAGGCGAACAGGTCGCCCGTCCGCGCGAAGCCGGTCTGCACCTCGTCGGCGATGAACAGAATGCCGTTGGCGCGGCAGAACTCGGCGAGCGCGGGCAGGAAGCCGGGCGCGGGCTCGATGAAGCCCCCCTCGCCCTGGATCGGCTCGATCAGCACGGCCGCGACGTTCGTCGGGCCGATCTGCTTGGTGATCTGGTCGATGACCTGCGCCGCCGCCTCCGGGCCGCAGTTGTCCGGGCCGGTCGGCCAGCGGAACGGATACGCCAGCGGCGCCCGGTACACCTCGGGCGCGAACGGGCCGAACCCGTGCTTGTAGGGCATGTTCTTGGCGGTCAGCGTCATCGTCAGCAGCGTCCGGCCGTGGTAGCCGTGGTCGAACACCACGACCGCGTCCCGGCCCGTCGCGTAGCGGGCGATCTTGACGGCGTTCTCCACGGCCTCCGCGCCGCTGTTGACCAGGAAGGACCGCTTCTCGTGATCGCCGGGCGTGAGCCGGTTGAGGTGCTCGCACACCGCCACGTACGACTCGTAGGGCGCGACCATGAAGCAGGTGTGGGTGAAGCGGTCGGCCTGCGCCTTCACCCGCGCGGCGACCCGCGGGTTGGCGTTGCCCACGTTCGTGACCGCGATACCGGAGCCGAAGTCGATCAGCGAGTTGCCGTCCGCGTCGACGATCACTCCGCCGCCGGCGTCCGTCACGTATACCGGGAGGACGCTGCCGACGCCCGGCGGTACCGCCGCGACGCGCCGTGCTTGCAGCTCCCGGGAGCGGGGGCCGGGAATCTCGGTGACGACACGGCGTTCCTGCGGCAGACGTCCGCCGCTTGCCCCAAGGGCAGTGTCCTGGCTGGTCATGGCCTGAACATAAGCCGGGTCCCGCCTACGATGAACCGTACGGGGCGGCGAAATCCGCCCAGCGAGGTAGACACTTTGCACAAGGATTGCGATGCCGCCGACGCTGGCCACCGTGGCCGCCCTCCCCCAGCTCGGCCTGCGGTCGCTCACCGGGCCGCTGCCGGACGCGCCGGTCGTGTGGGTCGCCGTCAGCGAGCTGGAAGACCCGACACCGTTCCTCGAAGGCGGCGAGCTGGTGCTGACCACCGGGATGCGGCTGACCCCGGCGAACGCCGCCGCGTATGTGTCCCGGCTGGTCGGACGAGGTGTCGCCGGGCTCGGTTTCGCGGTCGGGGTCATCCATGAGGACGTCCCGGCGGAGCTGCTCGCCGCCGCCCGCGGCCAGGGGCTCGTGCTGCTGGAGGTACCGCGCCCGACCCCGTTCATCGCCATCGGCAAGGCGGTGTCGCGGATGCTCGCCGCCGAGTGGTACGAGGACGTCACCCGCGCGTTCCAGGCCCAGCGGGAGCTGACCCGTGCCGCGCTCGCCGGGCCCGGCGCCCTGGTCACCCGGCTGGCGCGGCTGCTCGGCGGGTGGGCGCTGCTGCTGGACGCCTCCGGGGCCGTCCAGCACGCCGAACCCGCCGGGGCAGGCGGCCGGGCCGATGCCCTGGCGCCCGAGCTGGCCCGGCTGCGGCGCCGGCCGGGGAGGGGCGGCCCGGCGGCGAGCGTGGCGCTGGCCGGCCCGGACGACCACATCGCGGTGCAGCGGATCGGGCTCGGCGGACGGCCGCGCGGGTTCCTCGCGGTGGGAACGGACACGCCGCTCCCCCCGGCCGCGCACACCATCGTGGGCGCGGCGGTCGCGCTGCTGACGCTGCAGTCGGAGACGCCGCGCACCGGCCGTGAACTGCGCGCCTCGCTCGCGGCGCTGCTGCTCGGACGGCCGGGCGAGGCGCCTTCGGCGCCGCGCGGGCCGGTCCGGGTACTGGCCTGCACGGGCGGGACCGCGGTGCTGGACGCACTGGAGTCCGATCCGGCGGGGGCGCGCTGCCTGGCCCTGCCGCTGGGCGGGCACAGCGCCGTGATCGTCCCGGCCGAGCTGAGCGGGACGGTCGCGGCGCTGCTGACCGGCCCGGTCGGCGTCAGCGACCCGGCATCGGGCGACCTGGCGTCGGGCGACCTGGCGGCCGCGCTGCGGCAGGCCGAGGAGGCCCTCGCGGCGGCCGGGCGGGCGAAACGCGACGTCCTCCACTACTCCGAACTCCCGGGACAGGGCGTTCTCGGGCTGCTGGAACCCGGCCTCGCGCACGCCTTCGCCGACACACTTCTCGCACCACTCCGCCAGGAAGGTCTGGTGGAGACCGCCCGGGCCTATGTCGCGGCCAACGGGCAGGGTGAGGCGGCGGCGCGGGCGCTGGGCGTCCACCGGCACACCCTCCGGACCCGGATGCGCAAGGTCGCCGGTCTTCTGGGACGCGACCCGGACGACCCGGCCGTCCGCGCCGAACTGTGGTTCGCGCTCGCCATCACGTCCAAACAGGGCGACGGGATTGGACACCGTGGAGACTCGCAATCGGGGCCGCCGGGGCTAGCGTGAGCGCCATGAACGTGACCCCATTCTGGCTGGCCGGCCGGCCCGAGACCGGTGACGGTGAGCTGACCGTTACGCATCCCTACGACGGCCGTGTGGTCGGGACGGCGGCCGTCCCGACGCCCGCGCAGGTGGAGGAGGCGATCGCCGCCGCGGACGCGATCCGCAAGGAGGCCGCCGCGCTGCCGCTGCACGTGCGGGCCGAGGCGCTCGCGCACGTGTCCGCGCGGATCGCCGAGCGGTCCGCGGAGATCGCCCGGCTGATCACGGCGGAGAACGGCAAGCCGCTGCTGTGGGCGCGCGGCGAGGTCGCCCGCGCGGTCTCCACGTTCCGGTTCGCCGCCGAGGAGGCCCGCCGCTTCAGCGCCACCACGCAGCGGCTCGACACCGACCCGGCCGCCGAGGGCCGGATGGCCTACATCACCCGCGTGCCGAAGGGCCCGGTGCTCGGCATCTCGCCGTTCAACTTCCCGCTGAACCTCGCCGCGCACAAGGTCGCGCCGGCGATCGCGGCGGGCACCCCGATCATCCTCAAGCCCGCACCCGCGACGCCGCTGTCGGCGCTGCTGCTCGGCGAACTGCTCGCCGAGACCGACCTGCCCGCCGGCATGTTCTCGATCCTGCCGGTGCCGAACGAGCGCGCCTCGGCCCTCGTGGACGACCCGCGCCTGCCGATCGTGTCGTTCACCGGCTCGGTTCCGGTCGGCTGGGCGATCAACGACCGGGCGCCGCGCAAGCACGTCACGCTCGAACTCGGCGGGAACGGCGCGGCCGTCGTCCTGCCGGACACCGACCTCGACTGGGCCGCCAAGCGCATCGGGCTGTTCTCCAACTACCAGGCCGGGCAGAGTTGCATCGCCGTCCAGCGCGTCTACATCGACCGGTCGGTGTACGAGGAGTTCGTGCCGAAGCTGGTCGACACCGTCTCCTCGCTCGTCACCGGCGACCCGTGGGACGACAAGACGCAGGTCGGCCCGCTCGTCAGCCAGGAGGCCGCCGAGCGCATCGAGTCCTGGGTGGACGAGGCCGTCGCGGCGGGCGCGAAGGTCCTCACCGGCGGCACCCGGGAGGGCGCCGCGTACGCGCCCACGGTGCTGGCCGACGTCCCGTCCGACGCCAAGATCTCTTGCGAGGAGGTCTTCGGCCCGGTCATGCTCGTCCAGCCCGTGGACGGTGTCGACGAGGCGTTCGCCCTGGTCAACGACTCCAAGTTCGGCCTGCAGGCGGGCGTGTTCACCCGGAACCTCGACATCGCGTTCCGCGCCTACCGCGAACTGGACGTCGGCGGTGTCGTGATCGGCGACGTTCCGTCCTACCGCGCCGACCAGATGCCGTACGGCGGCGTGAAGGACTCGGGCGTCGGCCGCGAGGGCCTGCGGTCGGCGATGGCCGACTACACCGAGGAGAAGGTCATGATCTTCACGGGCCTGCCGCTCTGACCCTCACCTTCCGGGCCCTGCGTACAGCCCGGTGCGCAGGGCCCCGGCCGCCTCGGACAGCGCCTCCCGGAAGCGCCCGCCCAGCGACCACATGTTCGCGAATCCGTGGATGAGGTCCTCCTGCCGCCGCAGCGCGACGCGCACCCCGGCCTCCGCCAGCCGCCTCGCGAACTCCTCCCCCTCGTCCCGCAGCGGATCGAACCCCGCGGTGACCAGGTACGTCGCCGGGAAGCCGCGCAGGTCACCGGCGAGCAGCGGCGACGCCTTCGGCTCCGCGCGGCGATCCAGCGGGCAGTAGTGGTCGCTGAACCAGGTCATGTCCTCGTCGGTGAGGTAGAACCCCGCCGCGAACAGCTCCCGCGACCGCCGCCGGACGGATATGTCGGTCACCGGGTAGAACAGCAGGGCGAAATCCGGTGTGCGCTCGGCGAACCTCCCCACGACCGCCGCGAGGTTGCCGCCCGCGCTGTCGCCGCCGACCGCGATGGCCGACGGATCGGCGCCCAGCTCCCGGGCACGCGCGACCGCGTACCCGTACGCCGTGAGCGCGTCGTCCGCCGCCGCCGGATACGGATGCTCCGGGGCGAGCCGGTAGTCCACCGACAGCACCCGCACCTCGGCATGCACCGCCAGATACCGGCACACCGTGTCGTGCGTGTCGAGGTCGCCGATCACCCATCCGCCACCGTGGTAGAAGACGAGCAGCGGCGACCCGTCCGCGAGCCCCTTCGGCGTGTAGAGCCGCGCCGGCACGCCGTCCGCGTCGACGTTCCGTGTCGCCACCGGCCGCGCGGGCACCTTCGGCAGATACACCTTCGCCCTGGCGAGCCCCCGCCGTGCCTCCTCGGCCGTGCTCCCGCCGAGGCGCTGCCCCTCCAGCCGCGTCATGAGCAGCAGCAGCTGCGCGTCCAGCGCCAGCTCCTGCCCGTCCCGCCGCACCGGCGCACCCGCGATCAGCCGCTTGACCGGCTCCGGCAGCGTGAACAGCCCCCGCAGCACCCGCCCCGCCACCGAAGGCGGCACCCTCTCGACGATCGACGCCACACAACCCTCCAACCCTGCGATTCCGGCCACCGTACTCCCCGGTAGCCGCACAGGAGGCGCATGACCTGCCATCACCGCCGGTCGATCGCGACTCACCCATCACATCCCGAGTGACCACCCGGTCGACTGGGTAATCTGTGTCATACATCGTGCCTACGATGTATGACGTGATGGAGGCATGAAGTTCGAGCTTCCGCTCGACTGGGACGAGTCCAACACCTGGCATTCGGGCGGTCACGGAATCACCCGCACCGAGGTCGAACAGGCGGCACGCAACGACCATGAGATCTTTCGGTTACCCGGCGGCGGCCATGACGAGGACCGCTACCTTCTGCGCGGCACGACGGACGGCGGGCGGCGGATCATCGTGATCTTCGCCTATCCGGTCTTCGTCCGGCATGACTGGGGCGTGCAGGAACTGGACATGGCGCGACCGATCACGGCCTACGACAATCCGCGAAAGGAGTGAGCACCATGGCGGAGAAGAACGAGGTCAAGTCCTTCCGGGGCATGACATCGGCGGAAGAGGCCGAGTACCACCGGGCCAACGCCGACCGGTACGCCGAGTACATGGAGACCGCCGAGCCGGTCCAGCTCGACCGGGTGGTCTCCACCCGATTCGCCTCCGACGAACTGGAGCAGGTGAAGGCGGCGGCGAAGGCCGCGGGGGTCAGCGTGTCAGAGCTGATCCGCAGGGCCACCGTCGCCTACTTGGCTCCCGCCGGACGCGACGCGGCCGACAGAGAGCCCGCGGTGCCGGCCAGCGCCGTCATCGATCTACTCGGCGACTACGGCGTCACCGTCAGCGAAGTGGAGGTGACGTCGAGACGCCGTCGGCGGGGGAAGCTCTCCGAAATCCGGAATTGGGCCCAGCGCAACCATGTCGTCCTCAAAGAGACAGACGGCACGGAGACCGGCGGATTTGAGGGCGGGAAGGCAGCGGACGCCTGAGGGCGGTCAGGGTTTGCGGACGATGAGGTTGCCCGCCGGGAAGCGTTCGATCTCGCTCGGGCGGCGCAGGAAGCGCGCGACCTCGGTGAATCCCGCCTCGCGGGTGAGGGCGGCGATGTCGTCGATGGGCCAGCGATAGGCGAGGGCGACCTTGTGGTCGAACGCCTCCGGCCCGCCTTCGCCGGACGACTGGAAGGCGAGGAACAGGTGGCCGCCGGGGGCCAGGACCCGGTGGAGTTCGGTGAAGACCGCCGGGAGTTCCGGCGGGGCCATGTGAATGATCGAATACCAGGCCAGGACGCCGGCGAGGGCGGCATCGGGAAGGTCCAGGGACCTCATGGAGCCCTCGGCGAAGCGCAGGTGCGGGTGGTCGGCGCGGGCCTGGGCGATCATCCCGGACGACAGGTCGATGCCGGACACGTCCACGCCGAGGGCGTGCAGGAACGCCGTCAGGTGGCCGGGGCCGCAGCCCAGGTCGGCGACCGGGCCGGGACGGACGAGTTCGGCGAACGCGGTGAGCAGGGAACGGTCGAGCGGCAAGTCGTCCAGCACGTTGCGGAAGGTGTCGGCGTAGAGGACGGCGACGGCGTCATAGGCCGTGCGGGTGGCGGTTTCGGTCACGGGAGACGACGGTAGTGCTCCTCCGGCGGCGCCGCGGCCGAACGGGTCACCGGTACCGGGCCTGGCGGGCGGCCGGTCCGCCCGGTGCCAGCCCGGACAGGCCCGCCTCGATCGCGGCGGCGGCGCGGCGGCAGAACTCCTCCGGCTCGTCGGCCGCGTCGGGGCGCTCGTCCACCAGCGCGTCGGCCACGCCGTCGCGCAGGAGGTCGGCCGACCGGACGCCCTGGGAGGCCGCCATCTCGTCCGCCCGGGAGGGGACGCGGTGGACGATCACCGACGCACCCTCGGGCGGCAGCGGTGAGAGCCAGGCGTGCCGGGCCACAAGGACGCGGTCGGCGGGCAGCAGGGCGAGGGCCGCGCCGCCCGTCCCCTCCCCGAGGAGCAGGCACAGCGTCGGCGCGGGCAGCGTGATCAGGTCGGCGAGGCAGCGGGCGATCTCGCCGGCCAGCCCGCCCTCCTCCGCCTCCGCCGACAGGACCGCGCCGGGCGTGTCGACCACGGTGACCAGCGGCAGGCCGAGCTGGGCGGCCAGCCGCATACCGCGCCGCGCGACCCGCAGCCCGGCCGGGCCGAGGGGATGGCCGGTGCGCTGGCTGTGCCGGTCCTGGCCCACGAGGACGCAGGGCGCCGCACCGAACCGGGCGAGCGCGAGCATGAGCCCGGGATCCGCCTCGCCCTGGCCGGTGCCGGAGAGGAGGGTGACGTCCGACGCGCCGTGCCTGAGCAGGTCACGGACGCCCGGACGATCGGCGCGCCGGGACCGTTCGATCGACTCCCATGCCGTCCCGGACGCGGGCGTGCCCGCGGGGAGCCGAGCCGCCGTCGCCGGCGGCGGTTTCCCGCACAGCACGTTCAGTGCCCGCGACGCCACCTCGGCGAGGTCGTCGATGCCCACCACGGCGTCCAGCAGCCCCTTGGCCGCGAGGTTCTCGGCGACCTGCACGCCGGGCGGGAACGGCTCCCCGTACAGCCCCGCGTAGACGCGCGGGCCGAGGAAACCGATCAGCGCGCCCGGCTCGGCGGCCGTGACGTGGCCGAGCGACCCCCACGAGGCGAACACCCCGCCGGTCGTCGGATGCCGCAGGTAGACCAGATAGGGCAGCCCGGCCGCGCGGTGCGCCGTGACCGCCGCGGTGATCCGGGCCATCTGCACGAACGCGGCCGTCCCCTCCTGCATCCGGGTACCGCCCGAGGCCGGCGCCGCCAGCAGCGGCAGGCGTTCGGCGGTGGCGCGTTCCACGGCCGCGACGATCCGGTCGGCGGTGGCGAGCCCGATCGAGCCCGCGAGGAAACCGAACTCCGACACCACGAACGCGACCCGGCGGCCCCGCAGCAGCCCCTCCCCGGTGAGGACGGCCTCGTCGCATCCGCTGCGCTCCCCGGCGGCGGCCAGTTCCCGGCCGTAGGCGGAGTCCGGGGCGGGTCCCCCGCGAGGCGGCGTGTCCCAGGACGCCCGGCCGCCCTCGTCCAGCACGCGGCGCAGCAGTTCCCGCGCCCCGACCCGTTCCGCCACGCCGCCCCTTCCACCGGTCTTCCCAGCATGATGACCTCAAGGCGGGGCCATCCGGCATCCGGGGGTGGCCCCTGGGGGAACCCGGAGAAAGGGGAACGCACGTGTCCGAGGAGATCTGCTTCGCGTCCGCCCGTGACCTGGCGCGCCGGATCCGCGCCCGCGAACTGTCTGCCCGCGAGGTCGTGCAGGCGCATCTCGACCAGATCGAGCGGACTGATCCGCAGGTCAACGCGATCGTCACCCTGGTCGCGGAGCGCGCGCTGGAGCAGGCGCGCGATGCCGACGAGCGGCTGGTGGCCGGGGAGCGGCCCGGCCCGCTGCACGGCCTGCCCGTCGCGCACAAGGACACGCACGCCACCGAGGGCGTCCGCACCACGTCCGGATCGCCGATCTTCGCCGACCACGTCCCGGACCAGGACGAACTGATCATCGAGCGGATGCGGGCCGCGGGCGTCATCACGCTCGGCAAGACTAACGTGCCGGAGTTCGCCGCCGGGTCGCACACGTTCAACCCGGTCTTCGGCCTCACCCGCAACCCCTACGACCTCTCCCGGTCGGCGGGCGGCAGCAGCGGCGGCGCGGCCGCCGCGCTCGCGTGCGGGATGCACCCGCTCGCGGACGGCAGCGACATGGGCGGCTCGCTGCGCAACCCCGCGTCGTTCTGCAACGTCGTCGGGTTCCGCCCATCGCCGGGACGGGTGCCGTCCTGGCCGGTGCCGGCGGGCTGGGCCACGATGGGCGTGCAGGGCCCGATGGCCCGCGAGGTCGCGGACGTGGCGCTGCTGCTGTCGGTCCTCGCCGGCCCCGACCCGCGCAGCCCGATCGCGCTGGAGACGCCCGGCTCGGCGTTCGCCGGGCCGCTCCACCGCGAGCCCGGCGGGCTCCGCCTGGCCTGGTCCCCCGACCTCGGCGGGACGGTCCCGGTCGATCCGGCCGTCACCGGCGTCCTCGAACCCGCCGTGCGGGTCTTCGGGGAACTGGGCTGCGCGGTCGAGGAGGCGTGCCCCGACCTGGCGGGCGCCGACGAGGTGTTCCGGACGCTGCGCGCCTGGCACTGGGACATCGCCCTGCGCCCCCTCCTCGACGAGCGCCGCGGCGATTTCAAGCCGTCCCTCGCCGAGAACATCGACGCGGGCCGCACCCTCACCGGCGCCGACCTCGGCCGCGCCGAAACCCTGCACACCGCGCTCTTCCACCGGGTCCGGGAGTTCTTCGAGCGGTACGACGCGCTGCTCCTGCCGGTCAGCCAGGTCCCGCCGTTCGACGCCGGCATCGAGTATCCCGAGCAGGTCGCGGGGCGGCCGATGCCGGACTATCTGGAGTGGATGCGGTCGTGCTTCCTCATCTCGGCGACCGGGTGCCCGGCGCTGTCGGTGCCCGCCGGATTCACCCGGGACGGGCTGCCGGTCGGCCTGCAGATCGTCGGCCCCCACCACGCGGACCTCGCCGTCCTGCGGATCGGGTACGCCTTCGAGCAGGCGACCCGGCACGCGACCCGGCGCCCGCCGCTCGCCCTGCGGGACTACGGGCCCTGAAGGGCTACGGCTCGGCGAGCGGGATCCGCAGGACGAACCGGGCACCCCGGTCGCTGTCCGCCGCGACGAGCGTCCCGCCGTGCGCGCGGGCGATGTCGCGGGAGATCGTCAGCCCGAGCCCGGTGCCGCCCGCGTCCCGCGCCCGGGCCTCGGGCAGCCGCTGGAACCGCCAGAAGATCCGCTCGCGGTCCTCGGGGGCGATGCCCGCGCCGTCGTCGAGGACCTCCAGCACGGCCTCCCGCCCCTGCGCCGCCACCGTCACCCAGACCCGCGACTTCGCGTGCCGCTCGGCGTTGTCCAGCAGGTTCGTCAGCACCCGCACCAGATGGTGCGGGGCGATCCGCACCATCACGCCCGCGGCCGCGTCGATCTCGATCGGGATACGCCGGACCCGCCGGGACGTCTCCGCGCGCACCAGCTCGCCGAGGTCGACCCGCTCCCGCTCGGCGTACACGCCCGCGCCCAGTTTCGCCAGGATCAGCAGGTCGCTGACGATGCCCTGCAGCCGGTCGGCGTCCGCGAGCGCCGCCTGCGCGACCGCCGGCCAGTCCTCGTCCTCCGGATGCTCCAGCGCGACCTCCAGCTGGGCGCGCAGCCCGGTCAGCGGGCTGCGCAGCTCGTGCGAGACGTCGGCGACGAACGCGCGCTGGCGGTTCAGGACGTCCTCCAGCCGGTTCAGGGTCACGTTCACCGACTCGGCCAGCTCGGAGACCTCGTCGTTCGGGCTCGGAACGGTGACCCGGCGGTCCGCCCCGCCGGTGATCTCCGCCAGCTCGGCGCTCATCACCCGTACCGGCCGCAGCGCCCAGCGCACCGACAGCGACACGGCCACCGCGAGCGCGCCGACCGCGGCCAGCACCGACATCACGAGCAGGCCGACCAGCAGGCCCTTGTACCGGGTGTACCGGGTGACGGGCGCACCGGCGTACACGATCCGCACGCCCGCGCGGGTGTTCAGCTTCTCCGAGATGAGATAGACGTCCCTCTCCCCCTTCACATGGACGACGCGGTACTCCGGCCGGTTCGGCACGTGCGGGAGCGGCGCCTGCAGCGGGCCGTGGCCGTACAGGGACTCGCTCGACGCCAGGACCTCCCGGTCGCCGCTGATGACCTGGAGCAGCGTGAAGTCGGGGTCCTGGGCGTGCAGCGTCCCGCGCGGGTCGGTCTCGCGGACGATGGTGGCCAGGTCGGCGGTGACGAAGGCCCCGCGGTCGTGCAGCTCGCTGTACACCGTCTGCCGGACGGCCGCGTAGAAGAAGACGGCGCCGGCCGTGAGGAGCAGCGCCACGATGAGGGTCGCGGCGACGGTCACGCGGGTCCGCACCGACCAGCACGACGGTGACAGCAAACCCCCGAGTCTCCGCACTGCGGCGGCCCTCCCCCTTTCCGGCTCGCATGCGGGCCGTCCGGCACGCGCGCCGTCCGGCGCCGGGGGGTTGGCGCAGAAAGGGTTGTTACCTGGTCATTGCCCTGCGAAACCTCGCCGCGCCAGGCTGCCGGAGTGTCGCATCGGCCGCCCTGGATCGCGTTTCCGCACTTCCTCGGCGAACCGGCCATAATCCGCCGCCGAACGGGGATGGACGGACGGGAGAGATCCGAGGGAGCCAGGAACACCGCATGGACGGAGACATCAGACCGCTCGAACCCGCCGACCCGCGCCAGGTCGCCGGGCACCGGCTGCTGGGCCGCCTCGGGTCGGGCGGCATGGGGACGGTCTATCTCGGCGCCGACCCGGTGTCCGGCGGGCGCGTCGCGGTGAAGACCATCCATCCGCACCTGGCCGGCGATCCGCTCTACCGGCGGCGGTTCACCGAGGAGGCGCACCTCGCGAGCCGGGTCGCGTCGTTCTGCACCGCCCGGGTCATCGCGCACGGCGAGGAGGACGGCCGGCCCTACCTCGTCACCGACTACGTCGGCGGCATCTCGCTGCACAACCGGCTGGTGGCCGAGGGGCCGCTGCCGCCCGCCGACCTGCACGGCGTCGCCGTCGGGGTCGCGTCCGCGCTCGCCGCGATCCACGCCGCGGGGCTCGTGCACCGCGACATCAAGCCCGCCAACGTGATGCTCACCCTGTCCGGCTGCCGTGTCATCGACTTCGGCATCGCCAGCGGACAGGACTCCCCGGACGCGGCGGGCGCGTCCGGCCAGGTCCTCGGCACGCCCGGCTGGATGGCGCCGGAGGTCCTCCTCGGCGGGCCCGCGACCCCGGCCGCCGACATCTTCGCCTGGGGCTGCCTCGTCGCGCACGCCGGGACGGGCCAGATGCCGATCGGCGGCGACCCGGCGACGCTTCGCATCGGGGACCCCGACCTGTCCGGGCTGCCGGATTCGCTGGTGCCCGCGGTCCGGTCCGCGCTCGCGCCGGACCCCGCCGACCGCCCGACCGCGTCCGAACTGCTGCTCGCGCTCGTCGAGCAGCAGCAGCCGCACGCCGGGGGACGGCCGGCGGTCCCGGCGCGCTCGGCGCGGGCCGAGCCAGCGGGCTGGGAGGAGACCGACACCCAGGCGTTCACGCCGCCCGGCATGGCCGGCACCGCGCCGTCCACGCGCACCCGGCTGCTGGCGGGCCTCGGTGCCGCCCTCGGCACCGTCCTGATCGGGGCCATCATCATGGGGCTCGCGCAGGGCGAGGACGAGACGCGGTCGGCGCCGTCCGTTCCCGCGCCATCGGCGCCCGCGGTCTCGGCCACGCCGACGAAGAAGGCGAGTGCCATCAGACCGGGAACGTCCAAGCGGCAGCCGCCCAAGGCACACAAGTCCCAGCAAAAACCCAAGTACACCCCCAAGTACCAGCAGAAACCTCAGCCGAAGCACGGCAAGAACAAGGGCAAGCACAAGCGCGGCTGAGCCCGCCCTCGCAGACGCGGCCCGTCAGGTGCGCCAGATCAGCACGAGCGCGCAGTCGTCGTCGCGGGCCGCCGCCATCGTCTCGACCAGTTTCCGCGCCCCGGTGCCGAAACCCTGCGGGACGAGCCGCTCGGCCTCCCCGAGCAGCCGGTCGATCCCCGCGTCCAGATCGGAGCCGGGAGACTCCACCAGCCCGTCGGTGTAGAGGAGCAGCGCGTCGCCGGACCGCAGCTTCCCCTGCTCCGGGACGCAGTTCAGGTCGGGTACCACGCCCAGCACCACGCCCTTGGCGGAACCGACCCGCCAGACCCCGCTGCCCGCGTCGAACTGGACGGCGGGCGGATGCCCGGCAGACTCGACCGTGTACTCCCCAGTCTTGAGGTCGACCACGACGTGCACGGCCGTGACGAACCCCTCGTCCCAGCCCTGCCGGTGCAGGTAAGCGTTGCAGGCGGGCAGGAAACGATCAGGCTGGACCGATCCAAGAAGGCCACCGAACGCGCCCGACAGCATCAGCGCGCGGGTTCCGGCGTCGGTGCCCTTGCCGGAGACGTCGACGAGCGCCACCTCCAGCGTGTCACCGTCGCAGGACGACACCACGAAGTCGCCGCCGAACGACGACCCGCCGGCCTGGAGCATCACGACCTGCGATCTCCAGCCCTCCGGCAGCTCGGGCATCTCGCTCTGGCGGCGCAGCCGGTCGCGCAGCTCCAGCAGCATCGAGTCGCCGCGCAGGCCCTGCACGCCGAGCTGCTGGCGCGTCCGGGCCAGGGTGAGCGCGAGCACCGCGGTGATCGTCAGCGTGGCGACCATGCCGGGGCCGATCGTGGGCACGTCCTGGGAGGCGTTGTAGGCGGCCATCGCGACCACGACGCCGAGCAGCAGGACCAGGCTGCGCACCTTCAGCAGCAGCCCGCCGCCCAGCACGATCAGCACCAGCGCGCCGGACGGGGCCAGCCCGCGCGAGTCGCCGGTGGTGGCGAGCCCGATCGCGATCGCGAGGAGCGCCAGCACCGCGAAGACGTGGCGCTCCCGCGTCAGCTTCCCCTGCCGCGCCCATCGGTACAGCGCAACGAGCAGCGGGATCCGGCGCAACACGGCGCGGACCCGCGGCGGAAGGAGCTGCACAAGTCGTTGAAGCATGACCCCGGCACTGTATCGAGCAATCACACCGGACGGTCGGTATCCCGGGCGCCGGAAACTCCTTGCAACGGTCCAGGACCGTTTCATACGGGTACATGTCACCGGGAGGACACCTGGCGCGCCGGTAAGGATGAGCTGCGGGGAGAGCCTCCGGATGAGAGGAGCGGCGGATGGTCCAGTCCGGCATGCGGATCACGGTGGACGCGGCGATGCGCGCGCGGGACGTCTCCCGGCCCCGGCCCGAGGGCGGGGAACCGCCGGCCGCCCGCCCGGCGCAGGGCGGATCCGCCGAACCCGCCCGGCGGACGAAGGCCGCCAAGAACGAGCGGCGCCGCCAGGGCAAGCGCGGCGGCGCCCGCAAACCCCCGGAGAACGGCCTGTGAGCCGGCGAGCCGGGCGTGTCGCGCGTGCCCGCTCT
>NZ_BCQQ01000074.1 GCF_001552155.1 Actinomadura formosensis NBRC 14204
GCACGCCGGCCGCCATCGGCGCCGCGGCGGCCGCGCAGGCGGCGCGCCCGCGCAGGCAGCGCGACCCGTTCTTCGACAACGCCAAGTACTTCGCGATCCTGCTGGTGGTGGCGGGCCACTCCCTGGCCAACCTGCTGAACGTCCCGATGGCCAAGGGCCTGTACATCTTCATCTACACGTTCCACATGCCGCTGTTCATCGTGATCACCGGCTACTTCTCGCGGAACTGGACGTTCTCCGGCGGCAAGGCGCGCAAGCTCATCATCAACGTCGGCGTCCCGTACGTGGTGTTCGAGGTCGCCTACTCGCTGTACGACTGGCTCGCCGGCCGCAACGAGCTGGAGATCAGCCTGCTGAACCCGTACTACCTGACGTGGTTCCTGATCGCGCTGTTCATGTGGCGGCTGTCCACCCCGGTCTGGCAGCAGATCCGCTGGCCGCTCGCGGTGGCGGTGCTGTTCGCGCTGCTGTCGTACATGAGCGACCTCGGCGGGACGTTCGACATCCACCGCGTCTTCGGGCTGCTGCCGTTCTACGTCCTCGGGCTCACGCTGCGGCCGGAGCACTTCGAGCTGCTGAAGAAGCCGATCGCGCGGCCGATCGGGGCGGTGGTGCTCGCCGCCGGCCTCGGCGGGACCTACCTCGTCATGGACCACATGTCGCGGAACTGGATCTACTGGAAGCACGCGCACTTCGAGCTCGGCGTCGGCAACTTCTACGGCACCGTGATGCGGCTCACGATGTTCGTCTGCGCGACCGTGTTCGTGGCGGCGTTCCTCAGCCTGGTCCCCCGGCGGCAGTACTGGTTCACCCAGCTCGGCGCCTACACCCTCTACGCCTACCTGCTGCACGGGTTCGTCACCCGGCTGCTGAACTTCACCGGCTGGTGGGGCGCGGACTGGATGCACACCCCGCCCGGCGTCATCATCGTGATCTGCGGTGCCCTGGTCGTCGGGACGGCACTGTGCTCCAAGCCCGTCGTCCGGTCGATGAGCTGGGCGCTGGAACCAAAGATGACCTGGGCCTTCACCCCCCTCCGGCGGCCGGGCCGACCGGGCTAGAACGGCGTTCTCCACCATGACCGACCTCATCCCGCCCCCGCGCACCCCCGAGTCCGCCTCGGCGCCGGGCGCCACCCCGCCGTCCGCCGCCCACCCCGGCGGCACCGTCCCCGACGGCACGACACCGGCGGGCGGGGCGCGGGCGCCCCGCGGCCGCGACGCGTACTTCGACAACGTCAAGTTCTTCCTGATCATGCTGGTCGTGCTCGGGCACTTCTGGGAGGTGTTCCGGAACGACAGCCATGCGGCGAACGCGGTCTACACCTTCGTCTACGGCTTCCACATGCCGGTATTCGTTTTCGTCTCCGGCTACTTCTCCCGCGGATTCATGCGGTCGCCAGAAAAATTCCGGGGCATTTTCCCGACACTGGTCGTGCCGTATGTGATTTTCAACGTGCTCTACCGCTTGCAGCTGGTGTTCATCAACGGCAATGACTTCCGGCTGCACGAGCTATTTCGCCCGCAGTTCCTGATGTGGTTCCTGGTCGCCCTCGTGCTGTGGCGGCTGAGCGCCCCGCTGTGGACGCACCTGCGGCACCCGGTCGCCGTCGCGATGGCGCTGAGCCTGATCGCCGGCAGCTGGAGCTTCAACTCCGACTCGACGCTGTGCCGGGCCGCGGGGCTGCTGCCGTTCTTCGTCCTCGGCCTGACGATCCGGCGCGACCGCGTCGAGGCGCTGCGCGGCCCGGGATGGACCCGCTGGGCCGGCACGGCCGTGCTGGTGGCGGCGCTGCCGATCGCCTACGTGTGGCAGCTCGGCAGCGTCCTCCCGAAGGTGGAGCGCGGTGTCCTGCTGTGGAACCGCGGCTACGAGCACATGGGCTTCAACGCCGTCGAGGGCATGGCGTACCGGCTTGCCGCGCTCGGCATCGCCGTCGTCCTCGGCATGGCGTTCCTCGCCGCCGTCCCGCGTGGCCGGGCCTGGTACACCAAGCTCGGAACGCGGACCATGTACGTCTATCTGATGCACGGCCTCGTGGTGAAGACGCTGGACTATGGCGGCTTCTTCAACGGTCACTTCTTCCAGACTCCGCTCGGCCTGGTCTCAGTCACGGCCGGCGCCCTCGCGCTCGGCCTCCTGCTCGCCACCGTCCCGGTGCAGCGCCTCACCCACTGGGCCGTCGAGCCCAAGGGGCGCTGGCTGCTCAAGCCCTCACATGGCGGGACATAAGATCTACCTAAGATCTGCGGGTATAGTCCAGATTCACCGAATAGCTGATTGGCCCACGCGTGAGCATTGATGACGACATCTCCTTGAGCATCATCGTGCCCGTGCACAAAGTGCAGGGGTACCTCCGCCAATGTCTGGACTCGATCCTCGATCCGGACCTGCCGAACCTTGAGGTCATCGCGATCGACGACGCCTCACCGGACGGCTGCGGGGAGATCCTCGATGAGTACGCCGAGCGCGACCACCGCGTCCGGGTGCGGCACCTCACCGAGAACGTCGGTCTGGGGGAGGCGCGCAATGTCGGCTTCGACATGGCGACCGGCGACTACGTGTGGTTCTTCGACAGCGACGACCACGCGACCGAGGGCGCCGTCCGGGCGATCCTCGACCGGCTCGCCGAGACGCGCCCGGACGTGCTGATGTTCGACTACGCGCGCTCCTACTGGAACGGGCGGGTCAAGCGCAGCATCATCAACCACCTGTTCCGGGAGCCGCCCGCGCCGGAGGTCTTCACGCTCGCGGACCGGCCGAGCCTGCTGGAGATGTTCACCTCGATCTGGAACCGGGCGATCCGCCGCGAGTTCATGATCGAGCACGGGTTGCGCTTCAACAGCGGCTACTACGAGGACGTCAGCATCACCTACCCGGTCCTCATGGCGGCCGAGCGGGTCAGCTTCCTCGACCGGGTCTGCTACATCTACCGGCAGCGCCGCCGCGGCGCGATCACCAAGACGGCGAGCGCCAAGCACTTCGACGCCTTCGACCAGTACGACCGCATCTTCGCGTTCATGGACCGGCTGGGCCCGAAGATGGATCCGTTCCGGCCGCTGATGTTCAACCGGACGATCTGGCATCTGCTGGTCATCCTCGAGCGCGCCGACCGCGTGTACCCGTCGGAGAAGCCGCGCTTCTTCGCCGAGATGTCCAAGACCTACAACCGGTACAAGCCGGCGGGGCACGTCCCGCCGGACGACGAGCCGAACCTCGCCGAAAAGCACCGCGCGATCGAGCGGAACGACTTCAAGGCCTGGGAGCGCATCAACTCCCCGACGCTCACCGCCAAGGCGAAGAAGAGCGGGCGCAAGGTCCGCAAGCTGCAGAAGCGCAGCGTCGTCCGCTCCAAGGAGCTCGCCAAGGAGCGCTACTACCGGCTGCGGCGGCGGATGCCGATCGAGGAGGACCTCGCCGTCTTCGCCGCCTACTGGTACCGGGGGTACGCCTGCAACCCGGCCGCGATCTACGAGAAGGTCCGCGAGCTGGCCCCGCACATCCGCTGCGTGTGGATCGTGAAGCCGGGCGCGCGCAAGACGATGCCCGAGGGCGTGGACTACGTGGTGGCCGGGTCGGCCGACTACTACCGGACGATCGCCGCCGCGAAGTACTTCGTCAACAACGTCAACTTCCCCGACTACCTGGTCAAGCGGCCGGGGCAGATCCACCTGGAGACCCAGCACGGCACGCCGCTGAAGAAGATGGGCCTCGACCAGATGGAGTACCCGGTCGGCGCGAACGACATGGACTTCAAGGCCCTGATCGAGCGGTCGGACCGCTGGGACTTCCTCGTCTCGGCCAACCCGCTGTCCAGTGAGGCGTGGGAGCGGGGCTTCCCGTGCCACTACGAGATGCTGGAGATCGGCTACCCGCGCAACGACCGGCTGGTGCGCGCCACCGAGCAGGAGCAGGCGCGGCTGCGCGACGAACTCGGCATCCCCGAGGGCAAGACGGCGATCCTGTACGCGCCGACGCACCGTGACTACCAGCGCCACTACAACCCGATGTTCGACATCGGGCGGTTCGTCGACCAGCTCGGCGAGAACCACGTCCTGCTGCTGCGGGCGCACTACTACTACAAGATCAAGAACATGGCGGCGGACCTGGGCTGGCCGGAGGGCCGGGTCCTCGACGTGTCCAAGCACCCGTCCGTCGAAGACCTCATGATCGCCTCGGACGCGCTGCTCACCGACTACTCCTCGATCATGTTCGACTACGCCAACCTCGGCAGGCCGATCGTGATCTACGCCAACGACTGGGAGACCTACAAGCTCACCCGGGGGGTGAACTTCGACCTCACGGAGTTCCCGCCCGGCGTGGTCACCTACACCGAGCCCGACCTCATCGAAGCGTTCGTGTCCCGGGCCCCCTGGGGGAGCGCCGCGGAGAAGAACCTCGCGGCGTTCCGGGCGCGGTTCTGCCCGTGGGACGACGGGCACGCGGCCGAGCGGGCCGTGCGCCGCGTGTTCCTCGGTGAGACGCTCGCGCCGGTGGCGTCCGGCTCCGGGGCGTCCGGCACGCCGTAGCGGCGGCGTACCGGACGCACATCACCTTCTCCCCTACCCCCTACCATCCCGCGACCGGACCGCCGTTTCCGGTTCGCCAGTGCTCGAAGGAGTGGGCATGGCCCCCCGCAGGATCAGTGTCATCGTGCTCGCGCATGGCGCCGGGGAGGGCCTCGGCGACGCCCTGGAGTCACTCGCGGCCCAGACGTTCCGGGACCTGGAGGTCCTGGTCATGGACGACGGCACCGGCGCGGCCGCGCAGGCACCCCTGCCCGACGACCGGTTCCGGATCGTCCGGCAGGGCGCGCTGAGCCGCGGTGCGGCCCGCAACCTCGGGGTGGCCGAGAGCGGAGGCGAGTTCCTGCTGTTCGCCGACGACGGCGACCCGATGCCCCCGGAGGCGATCGAGACGCTCCTCACCACGCTGGAGAAGTCCGGGTCGGAGCTGGCGAAGGGCCCGGACGCGTTCCGCAAGTGGACCGGCCAGGTGTCGCAGTGGAAGGCGTGGAGCGACACCGCGGCCCCCGCGACGGGCACCGACCTGCGCCGCAGCCCGGACCTGCTGAGCGACCGCAGGATCACCGGGACGCTGCTGCGCCGCTCGTTCTGGGAGAGCGCCGGGCTGGAGTTCCCCGACCTGACCCGCCACGACGACCTGCCGGTCATGGTGCGGGCGCTGCATCTGGCGAAGTCCGTCGACGTGGTGCCGGACGTCGTCCTGCACCGCCAGTCGAAGCGCCATGAGCCGACCACCGAGCCGCAGGAGATCGCGGACGGCTTCGGCGCGGCGACCCTCGCGACGACGTGGGTCGCCGAGCGCGGCGATGCCAAGGACCTGCGCCGGCTTCAGCTCGCGCTCGTCTCGACCGAGCTGAAGATGTTCCTGGACGTCATGCCCGACCTGTCCGGCGACGAGCGCGAGCAGGTCGTGGCGCAGGCGGCGGCGTACGCCAAGGGCGTCTCGCCGAAGGTGTTCGCCGAGGCGCCCGCGCTGACCCGGCTGAAGTGGCACCTCGCCCAGGCCGGTCACACGATGGAGCTGGTGAAGGTCGTCCGGTACGAGCGCGGCAAGTCCTCGCCGTCGATCGTCCGGGACCCGCTGCGCCGCTACGTCGTCTACCCGTACTGGAAGGACGCCAAGCTCGACGTCCCCCGGGACGTGTACCGGGCGCGCGACGAGGTCAAGATGCGGGGCCGGGTGCACGCGGTGCGCTGGGAGGGCGACCGGCTCGTCGTCACCGGCGAGGCGTACATCAACTCGGTCAGCTCGCGCCGCCGCTGGACGTCGATCAAGACGGTGACGCTGCGCAACGGCCGCCGCAAGATCGTCATGAAGGCGCGGCAGACCCCGAAGCCGGGCAAGTCGTCCGGCGGCTGGACCGGCTTCGAGTTCTCGCTCGACGCCGGGAAGCTGAAGGAGCACGGCGACTGGACCGAGGGCACCTGGGAGGTGCACGCCTCGGTGCTGAACGCGGGCGTGTTCCGGCAGGGCCCGGTGCGCGGCGGCGGCTCGGGGACGGGCGCGCACCCGCCCTACCGGTACGTGGCCGACGATGTGCGCATCGTCCCGAAGGTCGTGGACGGGCTTCTGGTCGTGCAGGTGGAACGTGTCAGGGAGCGGGCGACGGAGCTGCGCTGGGAGGACGGCGCGCTGCTCATCGAGGTCGAGTCGGCCGGTGTCCCGCCCGCGGAGCTGCTGCTGACGCTGGGCGACTCGCGGGTGCCCGTCCCGGTGGCGGCCCGGGCCGGCGGCTGGACGGCCCGCATCGACCCGGCCGCGCTCGACGTGGACATCGAGCCCGACTCGATCGACGACACCCGTGACTGGACGCTGTCCGCGGACGGCCGGCCGCTCGTCCTCGCGGAGGGAGTCGAGGAGGCACGGCGCACGTTCGGCGCGCTGGAGGTGAGCACGGGCCGCGACGCGAGCGGGTACGTGCGGGTGCGGCGGACGACGGTGCGCCTGTCGGTGGACGACTGCGTGCTGCGTCCCGACGGGACCCTGTCGCTGACGGCGACGCACCCGGCGCACGCGTCCGGGCAGATCGTGGTGCGCGGCCGCGGGCGCCGCAAGGAGTACGCGTTCGACCTCCTCCCGGACGGTTCGGGCAGGCTGCGCGCCGAGGTCCCGGTCGCGGCCGTGCCGAGCGTCGCGGGCGTCCTGCCGCTGCGCCCCGGCCGCTGGGACGTGCTGTTCCGCCCGCCGGGCGAGCAGGCGCTGACCGTCCGGCTGACGGACGCCGCGCAGCGCGCGCTGCCGGGCCCGCTGGAGGTGGCGCGGCGCGGCTACGCGCTGGAGACCAAGGACGGCCGGCTCGTCGTCGCCGTCACCGGGGACGTGTCCAGCGAGGAGAAGAGCGCCGGCGTGAAGTACCGGGAGGAGGCGCGGCGCGGCGTGGCCCGCGAGGGGCTGCGCGACGCGGTGCTGTTCTCCTGCTTCAACGGGCGGCAGTTCTCCGACAGCCCGAAGGCGATCCACCAGGAGCTGCTGCGGCGCGGCTCGGACCTGGAGCAGCTGTGGGTCGTCAACGACGCGCAGGTGGAGCTGCCGGACACGCTGCAGGCCGTCCGGCTGAACGGCAAGGAGTGGCAGGAGGCGGTGACGACGTCCCGCTACATCGTCACCAACCACCGGCTCGGCGACTGGTTCCAGCGGCACCCGGACCAGATCGTCCTGCAGACCTGGCACGGCACCCCGCTGAAGAAGATCGGCAGGGACGTCAAGGAGGTCCACTTCGCGTACGCGCCGGGGATGAAGTCGGCGCTGCAGAGCAAGGACAAGCAGGCCGGCCCCGCCGTCCCCGAGTGGAGCCACCTGCTGTCGCCGAACCCGTTCAGCACGGAGATCTTCCGGCGCGCGTTCGCCTTCAAGGGTGAGATGCTGGAGGTCGGCTACCCGCGCAACGACCTGCTGTACAGCCCGGACACGGACGCGGTCGCGCGGTCCGTCCGGGCGCGGCTCGGCATCCCGGAGGGCAAGCGGGTCGTGCTGTACGCGCCGACGTGGCGCGACGACCAGTACTACAGCCGCGGCCGGTACAAGCACGACATGCGCCTCGACCTGGACCGCGCGCGCGCCGTCCTCGGTGATGACCACGTCCTGCTCGTCCGGCTGCACAGCAATGTGGTGGACGGCGTCCCCGAGGACCCGGACGGGTTCGTCCGCGACGTGTCGCTGTACCCCGACATCACCGAGCTGTACCTGATCTCCGACATGATGATCAGCGACTACTCGTCGGTGATGTTCGACTACGCCAACACCCGCCGCCCCATGCTGTTCTTCACCTACGACATGGCCGACTACCGGGACCGGCTCCGCGGCTTCTACTTCGACTTCGAGGCCGAGGCGCCGGGGCCGCTCGTGGAGACCTCCGACGACCTGATCGACGCGATCCGCGACGTCGACGCCGCCGTCGCCGGCCACAAGGAGCGCTACGACGCCTTCGTCGACCGCTTCTGCCCGCTGGACGACGGCCACGCCGCCGCCCGGACCGTCGACCGCGTCTTCGGGCCGGCGGACTGAGCACGGGAGGCCGGGCACCGTGGACGCTGTAGCGAACCATTGCCGGGTGGGCGCCGACGACCGCCTGCTCGTCCGCTGGCCCGCCCCCGTGCCGGACGGGCACCGGCTCGTCCTGCGGCACCGCGCGTCCGGCGAGACGCGGACGGAACCCATCACGGGCGGTCGGCACTCGGTGGAACTGGACGTCGGTGATCTGGCGTCCGGCACCTGGACATTGGTGATCGAGGCGGGCGGGCTGGACCGTCCGCTGCTGACCGATGACCCCGGCTTCTCCCTGGACGGGCTGCGCGCCTACGCCGACCGGCCCCGCGAGAGGGCCGTCGGCGTGGTGCGGACGCCGGAGGGGCGCGTCAAGCTCAGGGTCCGCAAGGTCACCCCGCACGCCGAGGTGGAGGCGGTCCATCCGCGCGACGGCGAGATCAGGATCATCGGGCGGCTCGCCTACACGGGCCCGCGGCCCGGGGAGAGCGCGCGGCTGGTCGCGGCGGCGCGCGAGAGCGAGGCCCGGCTGGTCCGGGACGTCCGGCTCGGCGGGACCGCGTTCCAAGCCTCCCTCGCCGTCCGCGACCTCGCGGCGGCGGAGCCCGCGCTGTGGGACCTCTGGCTGGACGTGGGCGACGTTCACGCCCGGCTCGTGACCCGGCTGGACGACGCGCCCGGCAAACGCGGCATGCTCTCCTATCCCCGGCAGGTCGCCGAGTCGGGCGGGCGGGAGATGGCCGTCCGGCCCTACTACACCGACAGGGACCAGCTGGCGATCTCGTGCCGCCTCGTCGGGGCGGAGGCCCCATGAAGATCACTTTCCTGCTGCTGGAGGCCTTCTCCATCGACGGCACCGTCCGCTGCACGTTCACGCTCGCCGAGGAGCTGTCCCGGCGGCACGACGTCGAGATCGTCAGCGTGCTGCGGGACCGGGACCGGCCGCTCCTGCCGCTGTCGGACCGTGTCCGGCTGCGCTCGCTGGTCGACCTGCGGCCGGAGGCCAAGATCGCGTGGCCGAACGCCGGGCGCGCCGAGCGGCTGATGCCCGAGCCGTCCGCGCTGATCCCGCCGCAAGAGCGCAGCTACAACAAGTTCAGCGCCTGGACGGACGACAGGATCGGCCGTTTCCTGCGGCGTCCGCGCACCGACGTGCTGGTCACGACCCGGGCCGGGCTCAACCTGCTGGCGGCGCGCTTCGCCCCCCGCAGGGTCGTGGTCATCGGGCAGGAGCATCTGCAGCTCGGCATCAACGAGCCGGAGATCATCGACGAGTTCAAGGAGTGGTACCCGCGGCTCGACGCGCTCACCACCCTCACGGCCGCCGACGGCGCGGACTACGAGGCCGCGCTCCCGGCCGGCTCGTGCCCGGTCCACACGATCGGCAACGGGCTGCCCCACCGGCTGTATCCGCGCTCGCGGCAGGAGAACAGGGTCGTCGTCGCGGCCGGCCGGATCGTGTGGATCAAGGGCTACGACCTGCTGATCAGTGCGTTCGCGAAGGTCGTGGAGAAGTATCCGGAGTGGAAACTGCGGATCTACGGGGACGGCCCCCGGCGCGAGGAGCTGCGCCGCAAGGCCACCCGGCTCGGGCTGTACAACAACGTCCTGATGATGGAGCCCACCGACGACATGGAGGGCGAGTTCGCCAAGGCGTCCGTCCTCGCGATGTCGTCGCGGGCCGAGCCGTTCGGCATGACGATCATCGAGGCGTTCGCGTGCGGGCTGCCCGTGGTCGGCTTCGACTGCCCGCGCGGTCCCCGCGAGATCATCACCGCCGGCCATGACGGGCTGCTCGTCCCGCCGGAGGACCCCGACGCGTTCGCCGAGGCGCTGATCCGGCTGATCGGCGACGAGGAGCTGCGGCTGCGGATGGCCGGGCACGCGCTGGCGTCGGCGGAGCGCTTCGACATCTCCGTCGTGGCGGAGCGGTGGGAGAAGATGCTCACCGAACTGCGCGCCGCCCCCCGCCGCGCCTCAGGACGCCGCTAGGTGCCCACGTCGATCTTGGCGCGGGTCTGCCGAAGCGCCGGTTCGTCCTGGCCGGAGGCGGGCCGGGCCGGGGGGGAGGAGGGCCAGGGCGAGCGCCACGCACGCGAACGGGACGGCGGGCAGGACATAGCGGTAGTCGAAGTCGGCGGTCGCCGCCGGGATGACCAGCAGCGCCAGGCTCGTCCCCCAGGGCAGGAGCGCGCCCGTCCCCCAGTGCGTGAAGGGACGCAGCGGTCGCCACCTGCCCCCGCACCGGACGTGCAGGAACGCCCCGGCGAGCCCGGCGAGCAGCAGGACGCCGACGAACGTGCCCGGCATCCACACCCGGTGCTGGTAGGCGAGCACCTTCCCGGCCCACGGCTGGACGACCCTGGGCTCGCCGTTCGGGCCGTAACCCGCGGCGACGAGCGCCTGCTTGTCACTCCACGACTCACCCTTGTGGAATTCGTACTCCAGATAGGTCCACGGCGTGGGGTACGGCTTGCGGTCCCATTCGAACGCCATGAACGTGTCGTGGACGACCATCCTCGCGTAGTCGCCGGGCTGTTTCTTGATGGCCGCCCACGCGAACTCACTGGCAAGCCGGTTGCCCTCCTCACCGGTGACCCATCCGGGGATATCGCGGAACGGGGAGTCCTCCGTCCACATGACGGCGAAGGCCGGGGAGATGTTCGGATTGGTGCGCCTCGGGCACATGATGCGGAGTTCGGGGCGGGGCTTGATGATCTGGCAGTCGGCGAACGAGGCGGTGCGCCCGTAGAGCCAGATCCCGCTCGACTTGCTCATCTGGAACTGGCCGTAATGCGCCTGGAACCAGAACATGTAGCCGACGACCGGCAGCGCGAACATCACGGCCGCCGAGACGCAGGCCCGCCAGCCCGCCCGGCGCAGCAGCATCGCGACGAGGATCACCGCGATCAGCGGCAGGCCCGCCGACCTGGTCAGCGCGGCGAACGCCGCGAACATCCCGGCCAGCGCGCCGAGCCACCAGGTCGACCGGCGCCGCCACAGCACCGCCGCCACCGCCACGAGCAGCAGGAACGTGAACAGCGAGTCCGACAGGAGCATGTGCTCAAGGGCGATCTGGTGGACGGGCATCAGCACCGGAACGGCCAGCGCCGCGGCGAGCAGGGCGGGCGGCCAGACGCGCCACGCCCACCGTCCGGGCCTGTCCGGCGGCCAGGCCGCCCGCCCCGCGCGCAGCACCAGGACGTACACCAGGACACCCGTGAGAACGCCGATGGCGTGCTGCACGGCCACCACGACGGTAAAGCTGTGGAACGGTTCGATCAGCCGGAGCAGAAACGGGTATCCACTCGGACGCGTCTCGCCGGGACGCAGGTTCATCGCGTCCTTCAGGTAGCTCGGCGAGTCGCCGGACCACGATGGCGCCGGATACCCCAGGACCACGATGACCCGGATCCAGATCGCCGCCGCGAGAACGCCGGCGAACGGTACATGGGCGATAAGTCGGACGCGCACTCGCCCCAGCGTACCCATGAAAATGATCACCATGTGCCGAGGTCCCGATCACGGATCCGCGACAATGCCGGTGCCCTGAACCGGACAGCCGATAACATCGGACCGCTCATCACGATGAAAGGGAACCTCCATGGCGAACTTCACGCTCGACGACGTTCGGCAACGGACGTACAAGGCGCGTGACGCCTGGTGGACCGTCCTGCTGGTCGATCCGCTCGCGTCCCGGCTGGTCAGGTTCACGGCCAACCGGACGCGCGTGACCCCGAACCAGCTGACCGTCGGGGCCCTCGTCCTCGGCCTCGCCGCCGGCGCCTGCTTCGCGGTGGCGTCCTGGCCCTGGCTGCTCGCCGGCGCGGCGCTGTACCACCTGTCGTTCACGCTCGACTGCATGGACGGCAAGATCGCCCGGCTCAAGGGCACCGGCTCGGTGTTCGGCGCCTGGCTCGACTACATCTTCGACCGCGTCCGCGTCCTGGCCTGCGCGATCGCCCTGATGGGCGGCCAGTACGCCGCGACCGGCAACGTCGCCTACGTCTGGACGGCCGTCGCGGTCGTGTTCCTCGACATGCTCCGCTACATGGACGCCTTGGAGATCTACAAGGTCCGCACCCAGATGCGGACCACGCTGGACGCGGCGCGCGAGGAGGCCACGGCGCTCGAACGCGCCGCCCGCCGCGCCAACGGCGAGATCCCCGACGCCGACGAGGACCTCCGCTCCGCCGAGGCGCTCACCGTGGACCCCGACGTCGACATGGAGAACCGCGTCGTCGGCGACGACCCGACCATCGCGGCGCTCCAGCAGGGCTTCAACCAGCGTTTCCCCTGGTACGCCCGCATTCGGAACGTGCTGACGGCGGGCCGTATCCGCCCGCACCTGATCAGCGGCATCGAGTTCCAGATGGGCGTCTTCATCGTCGGCCCCATCGCCGCCGCGATCGTCTCCGGCGCCATCATCCCGGTCGTCGCGGTGAGCGCCGCCGGCCTGCTGGCCTTCGAACTCGTCATCATCTACAAGTTCTGGCTGTCCAGCCGCGACTACAGCCGCAGCCTCACCAAGCTCAACGCCAAGATCGAGACCTACCGTGCCGGGCTGCCCGCCGAGCAGGCCGGGATCACGGTCGGCAGCTCCGGCTGACCCGATCACCGCGCCCTTCATCTCCAAGGCCCCCGGCACGTATGCCGGGGGCCTTCGCTTCGGTCAGCGCCTGCGGGCGGTGACCAGGAGGTACTCCCACTCCATGGCCGGCGCTCCCCCGTTGTGCCGGTGGGCCAGATCGGTGAGCGCGTGGTCGAGCGCGGCGACCTTCTCGGGATCGTCCGCGATGTGCCGGTAGACGGCGATGGTCGGCCCGTAGTTGGTCGTCAACTTCTCGACCCTGGAGGGGCCGGGCTTGCAGCTCTGACCGCCGCACCTGGGTGGCACGGGTCAGGCCGCGTCGTCGGCAGCGTGACTCACTGCCCAGCCCGCCGCGCCGCGTGCGGCGATGTTGCGGGCTGCGTTCACGTCGGCGTGCTCAGCGAAGCCGCATGACGTGCATGCGAAGGTGGCCTGGGCGGGCCGGTTCTGCTTGTGGATGTGGCCACACGCCGAGCACCCCTGCGAGGTGTGGCGCGGGTCCACGAATACCACCGGTACCCCGGCGCGCATCGCCTTGTAGGCGATGAACGCGCCCAGCTGGGCGAAACTCCACGAATGCAGCGCGACCCGCTGGGGCTTGCGTAGCCGGACCCGCGCCCGGATACCGCCCAGATCCTCCAGGGCGATCCCTTGCGCGGTGCGTTGAGCCTCGGTCACGACCTGCTTGGAGATGCGGTGGTTGGTGTCGGCCACAAAACGAGCCTCGCGGCCCGACAGCTTGCGCAGCAGCCGCTTGGCGGACTTGGTGCCCTTGCCCTGCAGCCGTGCGCGAAGCCGGCGGTTGCGGTGCCGGACCTGGTTGATCCGCCTGCCGGAGTGCACGGTGCCGCCGGAGGTGGTGGCAATGTTGACAATGCCCAGGTCCACCCCGCAGAACCCGTCCGGCACGTACTCGGGAGCCTGGGGGACGTCGCAGGTGGCGTACAGGTAGAAGCAGCCGCCGCGCCACACCAGGTCCGACTCGCCCCGCCGATGCGCGGCCAGCATCTTGGCCTGCTCGGGCGAACAGGCGAAGCCGATGCCTTTGCGCCTGCCGCGCACGGTCCAGATGCTGACGGTGCGGGCATCGATCCGCCAGGACAAGGAGCGGTCGTCGAAGGGCTGGGCGGCGTCCTTGCGGAACCGGACCGGCGTGTTCTCCACCTGGGTGCGGCGCCACGAGCCGACCGGCCCGTAGTTGCCGGCCTTCAGGTTCTGGGCGAGGGTGGCGTAGGCCCCGGCGGCTTTGCGGATGCAGTGGATCGCCGGCTGGGCCGACAGGCCCATCGCCTTCAACTCACCGTACACCAGCCGCTGCAACGCGGTCCTGTCTTTCACACCGGTCGCAAACGCCCGGCGGGAGGCGTGCCCGGCAGCCTGGTTGCACAGCTTCAGCGTCTCCCGCAACGCCGCCTCGGTGGCGGCGTCGGGGAGTAGTTTCACCTGCACCACCAGCTTCACACCCGCACCATAACACCCTGTACCCATATCAACACGATGGGTTTAAGATTTATGTGTCGGGTACGACAGGAGCGCTGGAGGTCCAGGGCCCGAACCCCTCCGCCGGGTCCCGGACCTGTTCAGCCTCTCCCCCTTCGCCGCCGTTCCCCGCCCCGCCACGTAGGGCTCACCTCCTCATGGGGCTCCGGTGAGGAGGTCGGTCCATTGGCGGCAGACCTCGGGGAGGGCGTAGGCGGTTCGCAGCTGGGTCCGGGCCAGGTCGCCGTCTTGTTCCCAGCGGCCGAGGGAGACGGTCGCCGCTATCGACGCGGCCATGGCGGACGGGGATTCGTGGATCCAGCGGGGGTTGTAGATGGTGTCGGCGCCGGGCCAGCCGAGGAGGGCCGGGACGGCGCCGGAGGCCATGCCTTCGGCGGGGGCCAGGTGGAAGCTCTCGTCGTCGCTGGTGGAGAGGACGAAACCTATGCGGCGCAGCCAGGAGGCCACGTCGCGGCCGTAGTCGTCGAAGACGACGCCGCCGGAGAGGAGGCGGGAGCGCCGGATGCGGCGGAAGACCTTTTCGTAGTGGGCCCGCTCCTCTTCTTTCTGCCAGATCCACCAGTACTCCCAGGGGAGTTTGGATTTGACGAAGAGGGTGAAGCGCGGGTCGTCGCGGCGGAGGTCTTCCAGGACGTCCAGGGCGAGGTCGAGGCGTTTGCGGGACGGCGCCATGCCGATCATGCCGAGGTGGTGTTCGGCGCCGGGAAGCTTGGCGCGGTCGAGCTGGGCGTCGTCCACCCAGTTCGGGATGGTGACGACCTTCGAGGCCGGCCAGCCGGTCGCCTCGCGGGTGAGCCGGTTGTAGTGGGGGCTTACGCAGATGACGTGGTCGACCGCGTCGATGTCGAGCTGCTTCGGCCAGGGCGCGTACAACTCGAAGCGGTGGAGCCGCACGACCAGGCGCTGGCCGGGACGTTTGTGCTCGGCGAACCAGAGGGCGTTGGGGCCGCACCATTCGCAGATGACGACGTCCGCCCACTCGGCCAGGTCCCGGCTGCGTTCCTCGTCGTGGGCCTTCAGCGCCGCCCAGTGGTCCACGCGGACCTCCATGTCGGGGCGGGAGCGCAGGTGGTCGAGCAGGCGGGTGAAGAACTTCAGGTCGTGGCCCGCGACGCCCACGCGGAGGCGGCGGCCCTTGACCGCCAGGACCTTCTCGGAGGGTTCGGGGAAGGCTTGGGACAGGTGGCCGCGGAGGCGGCCGGCGGCGGCGTCCAGGGTGAACCCGGCGGCCGCCGTGCGGCAGCGGCCGGCGGCCAGAAGGTAGACGTCCGGGCTCTTGCCGACGAGGGTCAGGGCGTCCAGGACGTCGTCCTCGGTGGCGGCGAAGAGCGGGTAGTCGGTGCCGAGGAGCCCTTCGTGCATGGGTGTCCGGTTCAGGACGACGGGGACGCCGAGCGCGCCGCACTCCAGGACCTTCGTCGACAGTTCCAGGCTCGCGTCCATGGACGGGGCGCGCCACGAGAGCCCCACGTCGCAGGACGCGGTGAGCCGCATCGCCTCGGCGCGGGGATGGCCACCGTGCCAGACGACGCCCTCGCCCGTCTCCAGTGCGGCCCGCATCCGAGTCGCGAAGCCCGCGTCGGCCGGGTCGTCGTGCACCTTGTCGCCGATCATGTGGAGTTCGGCGTCCACGCCGCGCACGGCGAGCAGGCGCGGAAGCGAGGTCATCTCGTAGGTGTTCCAGCGGGGCGCGAACTTGCCCGTGTAGACCAGCCGGAGCGGGCCGCCGGGGGCGCCGGGAGGGCGGGCCTCCAGGCCGGCCGGCAGCACGACCACCGGCGGGAACAGAACGCTCTTGCCCGACGTGGCGGGGACGGCGCTCTCCAGGAAGCCGCGCAGTTCCTCGGTCTGGCAGAGCAGGACGTGGGAGGCGTCGGCGATGCGGCGGAGTTCACCCTTGGCGGAGGCGCCGAACTCGGCCGCCGATTGGGGGACGTCGGTCAGATAGGTCCAGAGGCGTCCGGCGAGGGGGCCCATGGCGACCCTGCCGGCGACCTGGCGGCCCCGGACGACGATCAGGTCGTGCGGGTCCCCGGCGTCGATGCGGGCGAGGATCGTGGCGGCGTGCCGCGGCACCATGGCGCCGGGACCGTCGAACAGCCCCTCGGCGTGCGGGCTGCGGACGGTCACGCCGGGCAGGGCGCGCAGCGGGTCGACGAGCCGTCCGGTCTGAACGGGCGCCTTGAGGACCAGGGTCACCTCGCAGCCGGCGCGGGCGAGGGCCTGGACCATCCCCTGGACCCAGATCGCCGATCCGTCGATCATGTTGAGGTCGACGTCACCGTAGACGAGGGCGCGTGGACGCACAGTGATTCCTTTCAACGGGCTGCCCCCGCCAAGCGCGCAGAGTTCCCGGTGGGGGGACGACCCCCCGCACCCCCCGGCAACCGCATTGAGGCGAGCAGTTCGGCGAGCCGGCCGGGGACGGTGGCGGTGGCGTCCCAGGTGAGGGCCGCCAGGGTCGCGGGCGGTGTCCGGCCCCACAGGACGCGCGGGAGCGAGCGGGCGGCGGCGATCTCGCGGATCTCGTGCAGCGCGCGATCCCGGTCGTACATGCCGGGTACGCCCAGGTACGCCCAGGGTCCGCCGGGTTCACCGGCCGCCGCGTCCACGACGAGCAGGTCCACGTCGGCCGAGCCGAGGACGATCGCGGCGTCGTGCGGGTACAGCGGGACGACCTTCGCGTGCCCGGCGAGCAGCGCCGCCGTGGCCGGGCTCAGCACCCCCGCGATGATCAGGCCGTCGCAGGGTCCCGCGACGAGCAGCCGGTTCTCCGGACGGTCGACGCGGTCGGGCTGGACACCGCCGCCGGCGGGCGGACCGGACGCCGGCACGGGGGCGTTCCTCCTGCGCCACAGCCGGTACAGGTCCTTGGGCAGCCGCCGGCCGCGCTTCGGGTTGCGCGCGGCGCCGGCGACCAGGCGCCCGAACTGAACGGCCGTCGAGGTCTCCAGCGCGGCGAGCCGCCGCTCCAGCTCCGCCAGCCGCGCCTCGCGTTCCCGCAGCGTGGCCTTCAGCCGTCCGAGCTGCTGATACGCCTTGGCTTCCCTGGCGGTTTCCGTGGTGTCACTCACCCAGATACTCCATGATCACTTCGGCGATGCGGGGGCCGGCGTGGCCGTCCCACAGGGGTGGTCTCCGGTCGCCCGCCGGCACGCCCGCCTCCAGCGCCTTGCGCGCGGAGGGCACCAGTTCCTCGAACGTGACGAGGCGGTTCGTGCCGTGGGTGATGGTGATCGGCCGTTCGGTGTTCGGGCGGACGGTCAGGCACGGCACGCCGAGGATCGTCGTCTCCTCCTGGAGCCCGCCCGAGTCCGTGACGACCGCCGCCGCCCCCCGCACGGCGGCGAGGAAGTCGGTGTACCCGAGCGGCTCCAGGACGTGCACGCCCGGGTGGTCGTCCAGCCCGGCGGCCAGCAGGTTCGCCCGGCCGCGCGGGTGGACGGGGATGACCAGATCCGCGAGGTCGGCGACGCCGTGCAGGTGCCGGACGAGGGTGGCCGCGGTCTGCGGCGCGTCCACGTTCGCGGGCCGGTGCACGGTCGCCAGGACGTACCGTTCCGGCAGCCCGTGTCCGGCCCGCACCCGGGCGGTGTCGAAGGAGTCCAGGTTCGCCAGCAGCGTGTCGATCATCGGGTTGCCGACGAGGTGGGCGCGGGACACCGGCACGCCCTCGGCGGCCAGGTGCCCGATCCCCTCCGGGCTCGTGACCAGGCACAGCGCGGACAGCTGGTCGGTGACCCGCCGGTTGACCTCCTCCGGCATGGTCATGTCGAAGCTGCGCAGCCCGGCCTCCACATGGGCGACCGGGATGTGCAGTTTGGCCGCGACGAGGGCGGCGGCGAGGGTCGAGTTCACGTCGCCGTACACGATGACCAGTGCGGGTGAACGGCTCGTGAACTCCCCCTCCAGCCCGATCATGAGCGCGGCGGTCTGCTCGGCGTGCCCGCCGGAGCCGACGCCGAGGTTGACGTCGGGTTCGGGGAGGCCCAGTTCGGCGAAGAAGATCTCCGACATCCGCGCGTCGTAGTGCTGGCCGGTGTGGACCACGGCCTGCTCGGCGCCGGCGGCCCGCAGCGCGGCGATCACCGGGGCGGCCTTGACGAAGTTCGGCCGCGCTCCGAGAACGTGCACGATGGGTGCCAACACGATTTCCCTTCTGTTCACCGGGGTCGCTTAGCGTCCGGCCCCGTGGTCGACCAATCGGTGCTGAAGAAATCCGTCTACCTGGCCGGGCTCGCCGGGCGGCAGGTACGCGACGATCCCCGGCGGGCGGCACGGCTGGCCGTCCGGCTGGTCGCGCGAACCCCGTTCGGTGCCCGGCTGCGGCGGTCCCGGCTGGCCGTCCCGCGACCCCGGGACGTCCGGCGCGAGACCGCGGATCTGCGTGCCCTGCTCGCTCGGCCGGCGGCGCCGTCGCGGCGCGGGCCCCGGCCCGGGAACGGCGTGCTGCAGTTCGTGACGAACGCGCTGCCGGCCACGAACGCCGGCTACACCGTCCGGACGCACCGGATCGCGCTCGCCCAGCGGGAGTCGGGACTCGACACGCACGTGGTCACCCGGCTCGGCTACCCGCTCAGCCGGGGCGCCGGGGACGCGCGGGCGAGGGTGGACCTCGACGGCGTCCCGTACCACCGGCTGCTGCCCTGGCTGCCGCCGGGAGATCCGCGCCGCGCCGTCGAAAAGAGCGCCGACCTGGCCGGACGGCTGGTGGCGGAGCTGCGGCCGGCCGTCCTGCACGCGGTCAGCGACCATCGGAACGCGGCCGTCGCGCTGGAGGTGGGACGCCGCCACGGCATCCCCGTCGTCTACGAGGTGCGCGGCTTCCCGGAGGATTCCTGGCTCTCCCGCGACCCCGCCCACCGTGAGACCGATGACTTCTACCGGCTGACCCGCGAGGTGGAGACGCGCCGCATGGCCGAGGCGGACGCGGTCGTGACGCTCGGCGAGGCGATGCGGGCGGAGATCGCCTCCCGCGGCATCCCCGCCGAGAAGATCCTCACGGTGCCGAACGGTGTGGACGAGACGTTCCTCCGGCCGCTGCCCGACCCGGGTGACCTGCGTGGACGCCTCGGCATCCCGGACGGCGCCACGGTCGTCGGCCTCACCTCCTCGTTCTACGGCTACGAGGGCATCGACACGCTCATCGACGCCGCCGCCCTGCTCCGCGACCGGGGAACCCCCGTCACGCTGCTGCTGGTCGGGCACGGCCCGGAGCGCGCCGCGCTGGAACGGCGCGCGGCCGGGCACGGGATTCACGCCGTGTTCACCGGCCGGGTGCCGATGGAGTCCGTTCGCCGATTCCACGCCGTCCTCGATGTGTTCGCGGTTCCGCGCCGGGCGGACCGTGTCTGCCAATTGGTGACGCCTCTGAAGCCGATCGAGGCGATGGCCGGAGGAATTCCCGTTATAGCCAGTGATGTCATGGCCCTCCGGGAAATCGTGGAACCCGGCGTGACCGGCGAGTTAACAGTTCCGGAAGACCCGGAAGCATGGGCGAATTGTCTGGAAGATCTGGCTTACAGTCCGGAACGGAGAAAGAAGATCGGGCGGTCGGCCCGGGAATGGGTCGCGGCGGAACGCACCTGGCGCGCCGTGACCGGGCGATACCGGGCCGCCTACCGACTCACCTAGACCGAAGGGAGCCGGCCGCGTGGATCTCGTGGTCATCGGGCTCGGCTATGTGGGGCTGCCGCTCGTGCGGGAGGCCTGCCGGGCCGGCCTGCGCGTCGGCGGCCTGGACCGGGACGCGCGCGTGGTCGCCGGGCTCAAGGCCGGGCTGTCGCACATCGACGACGTCTCGGCCGCCGAGGTCGAGGAGATGCTGGCGGCCGGGTTCGTCCCGAGCCTGCGCGAGAGCGTCCTCGACGGCGCCCGCACGGTGGTCATCTGCGTGCCGACACCGCTGTCGCCGGAGGGCGGCCCGGACCTCGGCGCGGTGCGCGGCGCGGCCGGGACGGTCGCCCGGCACCTGGAGCCGGGGACGCTGGTGGTGCTGGAGTCGACCACCTACCCGGGCACGACCGAGGAGGTCGTCCGGCCGATCCTGGAGACGTCCGGCCTGGTCGCCGGGGAGGAGTTCCACCTGGCGTTCTCGCCGGAGCGGATCGACCCCGGCAACCCGGTCTACGGGGTGCGCAACACCCCGAAGATCGTCGGCGGGCTGAGCCCGGCGTGCGCGTCGGCGGCGGCGGCGTTCTACGGCAAGTTCGTCGACCGGATCGTGCAGGCCAAGGGCACCCGCGAGGCGGAGATGGCGAAGCTGCTGGAGAACACCTACCGGCACGTCAACATCGCGCTGGTCAACGAGATGGCGGTGTTCTGCAACGAACTCGGCATCGATCTGTGGGACGCGATCGACTGCGCGTCCACCAAGCCGTTCGGCTTCCAGGCGTTCCGGCCGGGGCCGGGCGTCGGCGGGCACTGCATCCCGATCGACCCGAACTACCTGTCGTACAAGGTCAGGTCGCTGGGCTACCCGTTCCGCTTCGTGGAGCTGGCCCAGGAGATCAACGACCGTATGCCGCGGTACGTCGCGGAACGCGCGCAGCAGCTCCTCAACCGGGAGGGCCGCGCGCTGAAGGGCGCCGGGGTCCTGCTGCTCGGCGTCACCTACAAGGCCGACATCGCCGACCAGCGCGAGTCACCGGCCCGCCCGGTGGCGCGGCGGCTGGCCCGGCTCGGCGCGGACCTGGCGTTCCACGACCCGTTCGTCACGTCCTGGGAGGTCGACGGCGCGCGGGTCCCGTACGCGGGGGACGACCTCACGGCCGCGCTGCGGGCGGCCGACCTCGCGATCATCCTGGCCGACCACGCCGCCTACGACGCCGGGATCCTGACCCGGCACGCCCGGCTGCTGTTCGACACCCGCGGCCGGACGCGGAACGCCCGGACGGGGACCGTGGAACTCCTTTAGCGGAGCGGGCCGAGTCGCCCGGCACCGTCCATGCCAGGGACAGCGGGAATTCATCGGCCATTTCCATCGGCACCGGAGACTCGGCCCAAAGACGATGATTTCCCGTACGGAGTGAGCGTGATGCGGGTCTGTGTTTGCACGGTGGTGCACCATCCCGAGGACGCACGTATTCTGCACCGGCAGATCCGCGCGCTGCTCGATGCCGGCCATGAAGTCACCTATATCGCCCCTTTCCGGGCATGTAATGCGACTCCGTGGCGGCAGCTCAGCCCGGTGGACGTCCCGCGGGCCACCGGACGCCGCCGGCTCCGGGCACTGCGCGCCGCGCACCGGGCGCTCACCGAGCACGCCGCCTACGCCGACGTGATCCTGCTGCACGACCCCGAGCTGCTGGTGTCCCTGCCCCGCGAGGTCCGGCGGCGGACGGTCGTGTGGGACGTCCACGAGGACACCGCCGCCGCCCTGTCCGCCAAGGGCTGGCTGCCCGGTCCCGCGCGGCCGGTGCTGCGTCCGGCCATCCACCGGCTGGAGCGGCGCAGCGAACGGCGGCACCGGCTGCTGCTCGCCGAGGAGGGCTACCGGTCCCGGTTCCGCGAGGAGCACCCGGTCGTGCCCAACACCACCCACGTCCCCGACCTGCCGCCCCGGCCGCCGGACGGCCTGCGCGCCGTCTACGTCGGGCAGCTCTCGCGGGCGCGCGGCGCGCTCGACATGATCGAGATGGCCCGCCGGCTGGCCGCCGAGGGCGTCCTGGTCGAGCTGATCGGCGCGGCCGACGCCGACGTCCGGGACGCGCTGCGGGACGCGCGGCACGCGGGCATCGTGCGCTGGTACGGGTTCGTCCCGAACGACCGGGCGCTGCGGATCGCCGAGGGCGCGATGGCCGGGCTCGCGCTGCTGCACGACGAGCCGAACTACCGGCACTCGATGCCCACGAAGGTCGTCGAGTACATGGCCCGCGGCGTCCCGGTGATCACCACGCCGAACCCGGCCGCGGTCGGCATCGTCGAGCCGGCCGGCTGCGGCCTCGTCGTCCCGTTCGGCGACCCGCAGGCCGCCGCCAAGGCCGTCCTGCGGCTGCGGGACGACCCTCATCACCGCACCGAACTGGGCAAACGCGGCTACGAGGCGGCCCGCGCGCGGTTCCACTGGCCCGTGCACGCCGCGCGCTTCGTCGCCCAGCTGGAGGCGTGGGCGAACCACTGCGCCGACCCCGTCCGGGAGCCCGAGCCCGTCTCCGAGCGCTGACCGCCGGTCAGGCCGGGTGGCGCAGCCGGTACGCGACGGCCCGGGCGATGCGGGCCGCGGCACCCGGCGGGCGGTTCGCCTCCACCACCAGGACGTACCGGCCGACCCGCAACGCGATCATGCCCGCGGTCGGGCCGATCTCGTACGCCTCGTCGCCGCCGATGTCGCGGCGCCGCCGGGCCTGCGCCTGCGTGGCCTGCAGGGCGTCCAGCATCCGGGACGCCGCCTCGTGCGTCTCGGCCACCCAGCGGACGCTGAGGGTGAGGCCCCGCACGGGCGGATCGGCGTCCTCCTCCGTGCTCCCGGGCGGCTCGGCCCCGGCCGACTCCGACGCCATCGGCTTCGGCGCCGGGCGCCTGCCATCGCCGTCCCCGGACGCGCGGCCCTTGCGGTGCGGCTCGTACGTGCACGACACGGGGTGCGGCAGCCCGACCGATCCGGCGGAGGCGCGGCTCGGCTCGGCGGCATAGCCGGTCATCCGCGCCGCCGCCAGGTCGGGTTTGGTGAGCAGCGCGCAGGCGTCCGGCCAGTCCGCGACGGGCACGCCGCCGAGTTCGGGCGGGCCGGTGCCGGTGAGCCCGCCGCGCAGCACGACCAGCCGCGCCGCGCCGTCCGGGCGGGGCGCCGCCTGCGCGACGGCCACGTACAGCAGCCCGCCCGCCGCCGCCAGCCACGGCCGGACGCCCGGGAGGTCCGGGTCCATCGGGAACGGCGCGGGCGCGGTCGTGGTGCCGCCGTCGCCCGGTGCCACGATGTCGACGCCGGCCGGCAGCAGGCTCTCCGACAGCCGGGGGCGCAGCGCGAAGATCTGCCCGCCGGCCTGCGCGAGCGCCGCGTACGCGGGGACGTCGCGGCCCCATTCGACCCGCCCGGACGACACGTCCACCGCCTCCATGCGGGTGGCGTCGGAACGGGACCCCTCCGGGTGGTAGACGATCACGAGCCGGCCCGGCGTCAGCACACCCGGGCACATCAGGTCGCCGCACACCCCGTCGCCCTTCCAGACGCCGAACCGGCCGCCGTCCTCGCGGAACGCGCGCAGCGCCGTGCCGTCGGAGGCGAGCGTGACCCCGTCCAGCATCGACACCTCGGGCGACTCCCCGGAGCCGAGGCGCTCGTCCCAGCGGACGGTGCCCTTCGCCGGGTCGACCGCGAGCAGCCGGCTGCGCCGCCGCCCCTCCTCCCGGCAGTCCAGGCCGAACGCGGCGAGCGTCTCCCGGCCGTCGGAGGGGTGCGCGCCGCCCTCGAACAGCCGGCAGCCGTGCGGCAGCGCCAGCCGCCACACCCGGTTCCCGGTCACCGCGGAGACGCCGAACAGCGTCCGGTGGGGCTCGTCGGTGGTGAGCAGGACGTCGGATCCGGCGGGCCAGCGCAGCGTCGTGCGGGACACCGCGGCGGGCCGCTCCCCCTCCCGCCGCCACAGCAGCCCGCCGGACAGCGCGTCGAACGCGACCATCGCCCGGGCACCGCGGTCGCCGTCCCGCTCGAAGTGGGCGACGAGCCGGGACCGGGTGGAGGTCCAGCCGAGCAGCGTCCAGCCGGACCTGCGGTAGCTCCAGCGGTCGCCGCCGGTCCGCGCGTCCCGCACCTCCAGGCCGCGGCCGGACGCGGTCACGACCTGCCCCTGCGCGACCTCGTAGGCGACGCCGTCGTAGCCGGCCACGGCTCCGTGGTGCGTGCGCGTCGTCCGCTCCCAGCTGACCGCGAGCGGCCCCGGCGGCGGCCCCACCTCGCTCTGCGGCCTGACGGGCTCGCCGGTCACGGTGTGCCGCACCTGCCACCATTCGGCGCGCAGGACGCACCTGTCGACGAGCACGACGCACAGCGCCACGGCGACCGCCGCGGAGACCAGCCCGAGCGCGACGCGGACCCTGCCCACGGACTCCGGTCGGCCACCAGGCCGCTGCCGGCTCCCGACCACGACCGCGCCGCCTCCCCTCCGCTGAATACCGTGTACCTGGACGACACCCACCATGCCGTGTGCATGGACGCCCGCGCGACAGAACGGAGAGGAACCGTGGAGCTCTTCACCCGCTGGCACACCTGGGACACGGCCCGCGCGGACATCACCGCGTCCGCCGTCCCCCTCGACGCGGACGCCCTGGACAGGGCCGTGGCCGCCGCCCGGCGCTGGCACGGCGACCAGCAGCGTCCCACGGGCGCCCCCTACCTGGAACATCTGCTGGAGGCCCTCGAAGTCCTGGTCCGCGGGGCCGGGGTGACCGCGCCGGCCGTCCTGACCGCCGCGATCCTGCACGACGTCGTCGAGGACACCCCGGCGACCCTGCCGGACGTGGAGGCCGAGTTCGGCCCGAAGGTCACCGAACTCGTCGACTGGGTCACCAAGCCGCCCGCACCCGGCGCCGGACGCCAGGCGAAACGCGCCGCCAAGGCCGCCTACCTGCGCCGCCTGGGGGACGCCCCGCCCGAGGCGATCCTGGTGAAACTCGCCGACCGCGTCAGCAACGTCCAGACCCTCGACAGGATGCCCCTGGACTTCCAGCGCCGCTACTACGCCGAGACCCTGACCTACATCATCCCTCTGGCCGACCCCCACCCCTGGTTCAGCGCCTGGTACGCCTCCTGGCGGACCCGCTTCGCCCACCTGTTGTGACCGGACGGTCATGGAATGGGAGGATGCGGCCATGGAGCGCGAGTGGGTCGTTGAGGAGAGCGTGGCCGTCTCCGCCGGAAGCGAGGCGGTCTACGCGGCGGTCGCGGACCTGCGGCGGATGGGCGAGTGGAGCCCCGAGGTGTTCGCCGTCCTGGTGCGCGGGCGGACGATCGCGCCGGGGACGCGGTTCATCGGGTTCAACCGGATCGGGTGGCGTGTGTGGTTCACCACATGCCAGGTGACCTCGGCCGTGCCGGGCAAGGCGTTCGCGTTCCGGGTGTCGAGTTTCGGCATGCCGGTGGCCCTGTGGGGCTACCGCGTGGAGGACGTCTCGGACGACCCGTCCACGCCCCGGACGCGGCTCACCGAGTACTGGGAGGACCTGCGCCGCGACAACCGCGGCGCCGCGTTCGTCTCGCTGCTCGGCAAGGTCTTCACCGGCGTCCCGGCGCAGGGGCGCGCCGCCGTGAACCGCGCGGGCATGCGCGCCACGCTCGACCGCGTCCGGACGGCCGTGGAGAAGGGCTGAGACCACCGGTTCTTGGAAGTAAAACGAGAACCTGTTCTACTGAGTGGTGTGACGAGCACCGTGCATGCGATCCAGGGCAGGCGCGTCGCGCTGCCGGTACGGATCCGCGACGCCGCCGTGGCGTCGGCGATGTTCGCCGTGCCCGCCCGTGCCGCACAGGCCGTCATCGCCTACTCCGGGCTGGACGTCGCCGAGCCGCTGCCCGGCCGGGCGATCTGCTCGCTGGCGTTCGTCCGGTACACCGACGGGGACCTCGGCCGGTACCACGAGTTCGCCGTCGCGTTCCTGGTGCGCCCGCCCGGTACGGCGCCCGCCGGGCCGCTCGGGCGGCTGCGCGGCATCGGGGCGTTCATCCACTGGCTGCCGGTCGACCAAGAGTTCACGCTGGAGGCCGGCCGGTCGATCTGGGGGTTCCCCAAGGAGATCGCCGACATTCCCCTGAACCTGGCGGGGCGGGTGAAGCGGTGCGCGGTCCGGTTCGGCGGACGCACGGCGATCGAGATGGCGGTGAGGCCGGGCGTGCCGATGCCGGGCGTCACCGCCGCGCCGGAGGTCGCGGCCTACTCGTGCATGGACGGTGTCACCCGCCGGACACCGTGGACGCTCACACCGTCCGCCGTCCGGGCTCGTCCGGGCGGCGCGAAGGTCTTCCTGGGTGACCACCCGGTGGCGGAGGAGCTGCGCGGGCTGGGGCTCGATCGGGCGCGGGCGCTGGGCAGCGGCACGGCCCGGCACGTGGAGATGGTCTTCGAAGGCGCCGAGGAGGTGCGCCGGTGAGGCGGACGGCGCCCGGCACGGACGCCTTCTCTTCGCCCAGATGTCCGCTCCGCGCCGAACCCGGGCGGAGCGCATAAGCTGTCTCCTCCGCCCCTTCGGGTGCCGGGAACGTCCCCGGCGCGAACACGTGCGAGGAGCAACCTGCATGTCGTCCCAGGTCACCGGGCGGCCGACCGGCCCCGGCGGCACGGTGAAGGATCAAGAGATCGCCGTCGAGCAGCGCTATGTCGACCTGGCCTACACGCGCCTGGAGGAGATGCGCGCGGACGCCCAGGCCATGATCCGCGAGGGCTACCGGCAGTCGCTCGCCGGCACCAAGGGCTCGCTCGTGGACCGGGACGCGATGGTCCACCAGGCGGCCCTGCGCGCCCAGGCGCTCGACGTGGCCGACGACGGCCTGGTGTTCGGCCGGCTCGACCTGGCGTCCCGCGAGGTCCGCTACATAGGCAAGATCGGCGTGCGGACCAGCGAGCACGACTCCCTCGTGATCGACTGGCGGGCGCCCGCCGCCGAGGACTTCTACCGCGCCACCCCCGAGGACCCGCGCGGCGTCGTCCGCCGCCGCGTCCTGCACTCGCGCGGGCACACGGTGATCGACCTGGAGGACGACCTGCTCGACCCGGAGGCCGCCGACGGGATGACGGTCGTCGGCGACGGCGCGTTCCTCGCCTCGCTCGCCCGCACCCGCGAGGGCGCGATGCGCGACATCGTCGCGACGATCCAGCGGGAGCAGGACGAGGTGATCCGCGCGCCCGCCGACGGGACGGTCCTGGTGCGCGGCGCGCCCGGCACCGGCAAGACGGCCGTCGCGCTGCACCGCGTCGCCTACCTGCTGTTCCGGCATCGGCGCCGGTTCGGGTCGCGCGGCGTCCTCGTGGTGGGCCCCAACCGCCGCTTCACCGCCTACATCGAGCGGGTGCTGCCGTCGCTCGGCGAGGGCTCGGCGACGCTGCGCTCACTCGGCGACCTGGTCGACGGCGGCACCGCGACCGTCCACGACACGCCCCGGCTGGCCCGCGTCAAGGGGGCGGAGGCGATGGCGGCGGTCCTGCGGCGCGCCGTCGGCGACCACGCGCCGGGCGCCCCCGACGAACTGCGCGTCGTGTTCAAGGGCGTCGTCGTCACGCTCGGCCGGACCCGGCTCGACCGGATCAGGAACGACGTCCACCGGCGCAGCCGCGGCAGCGTCAACGCGGCCCGCGGCCGGGCCGCCGAGATGCTCCTGGACGCCCTCTGGGCCCGCTTCAACGACGTCGGCGGACCGGAGGCGGCCGAGGCCGAGGAGGGCGCCGAGACGGGCCTGTGGAACGCGATCCTGGCCGCCGACGGCCTCGCCTCCCTCGACGAGGAGCCCCGGCAGGGCAGGCAGAACGGCGACCCGAAGCGCGCCCAGTTCGACGCCCGGGTCCGCGAGCAGCGCTCGTTCACCGACTTCCTCGTCGCCTGGTGGCCGATCCGCCGGCCGCTGGAGGTGCTGCGCTCGCTCGGCGACCCGTCCCGGCTGCGCCGCGCCGCCGGCCGCGACCTCGACCGTGCCGACATCGAGCCGCTCGCCGCGTCCTGGGCCGGGGACGACGCGCCGCTCAGCTACCAGGACGTCGCGCTCCTGGACGAGCTCGACGCGCTGCTCGGCTCGCCGCCCCGGCCGTCCCGCCGCCGCAAGGCCCCGTCCGAGGACGACCCGTTCGTCGTGGACGGCGTCAACATCCTCACCGGCGAGGAGGTCGTGGACGAGACGTGGGAGCCGGAGATGCAGGAGCTGACCACCTCCATCGAGCGGCTGGAGCGGGCACGCCGGGTGGACGACGGGGTGGTTGAGGAACGTCCCGAATACGCCCACATCGTGGTGGACGAGGCGCAGGACCTCTCCCCCATGCAGTGGCGGATGCTCGGCCGCCGCGGCCGCCACGCCAGCTGGACCATCGTGGAGGACCCGGCCCAGAGCGCCTGGGAGGACCTCGACGCCGCCCGGCGGGCCATGGAGAGCGCCCTCGGCGGCGAGAAGCCCGCACGGGGCCGCCGCCGCACCCGCACCCGCAAGCCCGCGCCCCGCACCCGGCACGAGTACGAACTCACCACGAACTACCGCAACTCCACCGAGATCGCCGCGGTGTCGGCCCGCGTGCTCGCCCGCGCCCTGCCCGACGCCCGCCCCGCCCGCGCCGTCCGCACTTCCGGAATAGACCCGATCATCCGGCTCGTCCCCGAATCCGACCTCCCCGCCGCCGCCCGCGCGCAGACCGAACGGCTCCTCACCCAGGTCGAAGGCACGATCGGCGTGATCGTCCCCCTCTCCCCGGACGAATCCGGCGTGACCGCCGCGTCCGGCGGAACCGTGGCGTGGACGGAGCGGGAGCGGGAGCGGCTCGGAGAGGGGCTGCCCGAGCGCGTGCAGGTACTGGACGTCCTGGAAGCCAAGGGCCTGGAGTTCGACGCCGCCGTGATCCTGGCGCCGGAGACCGTCGCCGCGCAGTCACCGCGCGGGCTGCGCGTCCTGTACGTGGCGGTGTCCCGCGCGACCCAGCGGCTGACCGTCCTCACCGCCGACCCGCAGTGGCGCGACACGCTGCTGGCCGATTGAACACCGGCCGAACTGCACCCTCGGCTGATCCGCCGAAGGCGTAGCCGCCGCACGAGGGGGAGAGCCGCCCGCCCGCGAGAGTTAGGCTGACGAGGCCCCTTTTCGCACGCACGGGTGAACGGAGATCCGATGAGCGGCCGGAACCCCGCGCCCAAGCGCAGTTACGGCGGCCGCTCGGCGGAGGAACGCCGGGCCGAGCGGCGGGAAAGGCTGCTGGCCGCCGGGCTCGAACTGTTCGGGACGCGCGGCTACGCGGCGACGTCCATCGAGCGGCTGTGCGCGACGGCGAACGTCTCGACCCGCAACTTCTACGAGGAGTTCTCCGGACGCGAGGAACTCCTCACCACCCTGCACAGCACCATCAACGAACGCGCGGCGCAGGCCCTCGCCGCCGCCTACGCCGAGGCGGCGGACGCCGATCTCCGGGCCCGCGTCGGACGCGCCGTCCACGCGTTCGTCACCGTCACGGCGAGCGACCCCCGCTGGGCCCGCATCGCGTTCGTCGAGGTCATCGGCGTCAGCGCCGGGCTGGAGCGGCACCGTTTCCGCTGGCGCGCCCGGTGGGAGGACGCCCTGATCGAGATGGTCCGCGAGGCCGTCGGCCGCGGCGAGGCCATCGACCGCGACTACCGGCTCACCATGATCGCCATCATCGGCGCGGTCAACAACCTCGTCCACCACTGGTCCGCCCGCGACCAGGACATCCCCCTGGACGACATCACCGCCGAACTGACGAGGCTCATCTGCGTCTCCCTCGGCGTCAGGCCCTAGAACACCTTCCCTCCACGGGCCCTTCGCGGGTCAGATGATGGGGGGACGTCCCGTGCGGGTCATGCGCCAGGCGGTGCGGTAGGAGATGGGGCGGCGGGGGCCGGCGGGTTTGCGCCAGCCCTCCACGAAGCCCCTGAACCACGGCTTGAGGGCGCCCGGCCTGCGTTCGCGCAGGACGGTCATGCCGACCCACACGGCGAGGTAGGTGAGCGCCAGCGGCCACGGAAGGTTGCGGCGGGCCAGCCAGACGCGGTTGCGGGCGTTGTAGCGGTAGAACATGTCGTGCCGCGTCGGCAGGACGGCGGGGTGGAACATGACCGCGGACGCGTCGTAGACGATGCGGTAGCCGGCATTGAGGATCTGCCAGGCGAGGTCTGTCTCCTCGTGGGCGTAGAAGAAGTCCTCCGGGAGGCCGCCGCCGGCATCGAACGCGGTACGGCGGATCGCGCAGGCGCCCCCCAGGAACGTGGTCACCGCGGACGAGCGTTCCGGGTCGCCGGCGCGCAGCCGCGGAACGTGCCGGCGTTCACCGCGCCCGCCCTCGGGGTCGCGGACGCGGAACGAGACGACGCCGAGGTCCGGTTCGGCGGAGAACCGGTCGCGCAGGTGCACGCCGAGGCGGGTGGAGCGGTACCAGCCGTCGTCGTCCAGGAACAGGATCACATCGCCGCTGGACGCCTCCACACCCCGGTTGCGTCCCGCCGGGATGCCGACGTTCGCGGGCAGGCGGATCAGTACCACGCGCTTGTCTTCGAAGACCGGGTCATCCCCTGGTGACCAGTCGCCCGCGACACCGTTACCGACGAGCACGACCTCGACGTCGACATGTTCCTGGTCGAGGACGCTGCGAACCGCACGAGCCAATTCCGCAGGCCGATTGCCCATGGTCAAGACCACGACTGACAGCGGAACATCCCCGCTTGCGCGGGGCCCAAGATCTTGCTCTCGCGGGTCCACAGCGTCCCCGTCTACGAAGGATTTCACTTCAGCCTCCGGGAGGCCAGGATGCTGACCAGGTGGAGCAGGGTCTGCAGCACCGCGACGGCGGCCACCGCGACCGTCAGGACGCGGACCGCGGCCGGGGTGGCGGTGCCGAGCACGGTGTCGATCGCGGCCGCCGCGACGATCAGCAGGGAGAGTTCGACCGCACCGATGATCCGGTGGAAGCGCAGCATGGACACGGCCTGCCGGGCGAGCGCGATGCCGGTGGAGCGGGGACGCAGCGCCCGGTCGCCGCCGGACGGGTCGGCGGGCAGCCCCGACTTGGCCCGTGCGACGACCACGTTGTCGGTCTCCGCCTTGATCAGCGCGGCACCGAGCGCGGCGAGGAGACCGAGCTCCACCCAGCCGCCGTTCTCCCAGCCGCCCTGGGCCATGAACCCGAGCCCGACGAGCAGCGACACCTCGGACAGGTAGTGCCCGATGCGGTCGAGGAACACCCCCGCCACCGACGTCTGCCTCAGATAGCGGGCGACCTCACCGTCCACGCAGTCGAGCAGCAGGTAGATCTGGATGAGGACGGCACCGCCGATCGCGGTCCACAACTCGGTGACGGGCAGCGACACGACGACGCCCGCGACGACGCCGCTGAGCATCATCAGGTAGGTGAGCTGGTTCGGGCTGAGGCCGAGCCGCAGCGCGATCCACGCGAAGTAGGGGGACAGGTCCCGCATGTAGAGGCGGCCGGCCCAGTGCTCCTCGTTGCGCCGGTCCTTCAGGCCGGGCGGCTGCCCGTACCGGCGGATGTCGGCGACCTTCGCGCCCTTGCGGTGCGGACGGTGGTCGCCTGGAGGTTCCGCGGAGTCGCTCTGCCCGGGGAGTTCAGCCCCCATGGGCCTGGACATACTCTTCCACCGCCTTGCGGGTCTCGTCCTTGTCGAGGCTGAGATATTCCAAGATCGTGTAGCGGCCCGGCCGGGTCTGCGGCGCGTACAGCACGGCCTCGGCGAACTGGTCGACCGTCAGCCCGATGTCGCCGGGCAGCCGGGGCAGGTCGTGCCGGCCGAGGCAGGTGAGGACCTCGCGCAGCCGGTCCTCACCCGTCCCGAGGCGGGTCGCGCGCAGGTGGTAGCAGAACGCGGTGCCGATCCCGGCCAGCTCGCCGTGGTTGGCGGTGCCCGGGTACAGGTGGTCGATGGCGTGCAGGATCTCGTGGTCGCCGCCGCTCGCGGGACGCGAGTCGCCCGCGAACGCCATCGACATCCCCGACAGCACCAGGCTCTCGGCGAGGACGGTCAGGAACCGGTCGGACTCGATCGACTCCGGCTGGTGCAGCAGCGCCTCGGCGGCGGTGCGCGCCACGGTGAGCGCCATCCGGTCGACCCGCTCGCCGCACTCCTGCGCCGCGAGCAGCCAGTCGTCCACGGCGGAGAAGTTGCTCAGCACGTCCCCGATCCCGGCGCGGACGAGCCGTTCGGGCGCGGCGCGCACGTAGTCGAGGTCGACGATCATCGCGAGCGGCATCACCACGCCGAACGAGCCCTTGCCGCCGTCGTGGACGAGCGAGGCGACCGGCGAGCAGATCCCGTCGTGGGACAGGTTCGTCGCGACCGACACCATCGGGATGCCCGACAGCGTCGCCGCGTACTTGGTCGCGTCGATCGTCCGGCCGCCGCCGATCCCGACGACGGCCTCGTACGACCCGGCGCGCAGCTTGGCCGCCAGCGCGACGGCCGCGTCCACGGTGCCGCCCTCGACCTGGTACACCTCGCAGGCCGACAGCGACGGCCTGACATGCTCGGCGATCTGGTCGCCCTGGCCGGGACCGACCGCGATCGCCACCCTCCCCTCGGTGACGATGCGCCGGTCGGCGAGCAGCTCGCCGAGGGCCGCGACGGCACCGCGCCGCACATCGATGGAGAGCGGCGCGTTGAGCATCCGCGTCAGCAGGGGCATGTGCCTCCTCGCTCGGGTCGTCCCGCGTTTGCCGGCCCGGACGGCGTCAGTAGCCCTTGGCGATCCGGCGGGCCTTCTCCAGGTCGTCGTGGTTGTCGACCTCGACCCACTCGACCTCGCCGATCGGCGCGACGCCGATGCGTCCGCCGCGGTTCACGTGCTCCTGGTAGCCGTCCTCGTAGTACAGGTCGGGGTCGCGCTCCCAGGTGGCCTTGAGGGCGTCCGCCAGCGGCCCGGCGACGGCGGGTTCGATCAGGGTGGCGCCGATGTACTCGCCGTTCGCGGTGGACGGGTCCATCAGCTTGGTAATGGTCTTCAGGTGGCCCTCCCCGTCGAGGATGACCTTCATCTCCTCGTCGGCAAGGGTCTTCACATCGTCCACGGCAAGGAGGATGTCCGGTCCGCGGTTCGCCAGCAGCGTCTTCTCGACGCTCACCGGATGGACCGTGTCGCCGTTGACCATGAGGACGCCCTTGGAGAAGTGCTCCCGGGCCAGCCACATGGAGTAGGCGTTGTTCCACTCCTCGGCCTTGTCGTTGTGAACCAGCGTGATGCTCACGCCGTACCGTTCCTCAAGGGCGGCCTTGCGGTCCTCGACGGCGCCCGCGCAGTAGCCGACGACGATGACGACGTCGGTCAGCCCGACCTCGGCGAGGTTGCGGAGGGCGATGTCCAGGATGGTGGTCTCGCCGTCCACCGGAACCAGGGCCTTGGGGAGGGTGTCGGTGTAGGGCCGCAGCCTCCGGCCCGCACCCGCCGCCAGCACCATGCCGATCATGCTTCCTCTTTCTCCAAGGTCGACTACCACGCCGCCGCCACCGCGACCGATCCGTGCCCGCGCGACGACGCTCCCGCCGCCGGGCAGGACGCCACCGTAGGCGGCCGGCGCGGCGTACGCGAACGGGAGCGGGCCGAGCCCCTCGCGGGCACGGTGCACGACATCGTCGTGGCGGAGCGCGAGGACCGTGACCGGCACGTGGCCGAGCGGCGCCGATACCGCCTGTGCGAACCCGCACGGCGAGGTAACCATACTCGATCCCGCGCGCTGGGGGCGGGATCGAGCCGCTCCCGCGGCCCGCCCCGGGAACCGTCCGGTACGTTGAGCGTGGCCGGGTGCCCGGAACGGATTGTCGGGGAGACCGAAGAGACATGGCGACGCGGACGGTGGCGGTGGTCCTCGCCGGCGGGGTCGGCGAACGCATGGGCGCCGGACGCCCCAAGCAGCTCGTGGAGGTCGGCGGGCGGCCCATCCTGGCGCACGCGATCGGCGCGTTCGACGCGCATCCCGGCATCGACGAGATCATCGTCGTGATGGCGGCCGGGCATCTGCGGGACGCCGCCGCGATCGCCGCGCCGTTCCGCAAGACGGCCGCCGTGATCGAAGGCGGCGACACCCGCACCGCCTCCACGGTCGCGGCGCTGCGCGTGCTGGACGGACGTCCGGACGACGTCCGCGTCCTGTTCCACGACGCGGCCCGCCCGTTCGTCGACCGCCCGACCATCGACCGCGTGCTGGACGCGCTGGACGCGCACGAGGCCGTCGCGGTGGGCATCCCGTCGTCCGACACGATCGTCGTGGTGGAGGACGGCCTGGTCGTCTCGATGCCGCCGCGGGCGGCACTGAGCCGCTTCCAGACCCCGCAGGGCTTCCGGCTCGGCACGATCCGCAAGGCGTACGAGCTGGCGCTCGCCGACCCGGATCTGCGGGCCACCGACGACTGCGGGATCGTGCACCGCTACCTGCCGGGCGTCCCCATCCGGGTCGTCGAGGGCAGCGAGCGCAACCTCAAGGTCACCCAGCCCCTCGACGCCGTCATCGCCGAACATCTCGCCACCGAGGTGAACCCTTGATCTTCGCGAACACCCCCACGGTCATCGGCCATCGCGGCTACGGGTCGGGCGATCTCACGCCGCCCGGCGCCGCGGCCCCGGTCGCCGAGAACACGCTGCCGTCCATGCTGGCCGCCGTCGAGGCGGGCCTGTCGTGGGTCGAGATCGACGTGACGCGCACCGCCGACGACCACCTCGTCCTGCGGCACGACCCGACGACCGCGACCGGCGACCACCTGGTCGACCTGCCCGCCACGGCGAGCGGCCTGCCCCTGCTCACCGAGATCTTCGACGCGCTGCCGGCCGACGTGGCGGTGGACGTGGACGTCAAGACCGTCCTGGAGGACGCGCTGGACGAGCCGTCCCGCCGCACCGGCGCGCTGCTCGTCCCGGTGCTGAAACGGGAGGCGAGGCGGCGTCCGCTGCTCGTCACCTCGTTCGACCCGTCGCTGCTGACGTTCCTGCGCGAGGAGCTGCCGGGCGTCCCGCTGGGGCTGCTGACGTGGCTGCGGTTCCCGCTGTGGCACGCCGTCCCGGCCGCCGCCGGCCTCGGCCTGGACGTCGTCGCCGTCCACACCGGGTCGTGCGGCATCGACCACCCCGACACGCGGCTGCGTCCGCTGGAGCGCTGCGTGGACGTGGCGCACAAGGCGGGCCTGGAGACGGTCGCCTGGTGCCCGTCGGCGCAGGCGGCGCCGGCCTACGCGGCCGCCGGGTTCGACGCGATGGTGGTCAACGACGTCCCCGGCGTCCTCGCGGCCGTCTGAGGGCTACTCCTTGCCGCCGTACACCCGCGTCCACTCGCCGGGCCCGTCGTCGTCCGGGCCGCTGTCGATGGACGGCTCGGGCTTGCTCTCCCCGCGCGACGGCGGCGCGGGAGATCCGGCCGGGAGCGGAGGCGGATTGGACGCGGCGGGCGGAGCGGGCGGCGCACCGTACTGCGGCGCCCCCTGCCACGACGGGCTCTGCGCCGGCGGCGCCTGCGGCGCTCCCATGGGCGCCGGGGCGCCTGGCATGGGCGGCGGGCCCATCGGCGCGGGC
>NZ_BCQQ01000075.1 GCF_001552155.1 Actinomadura formosensis NBRC 14204
TGCGGGAGCGGCGGGAGCTCGCCCGTGTGCTCGTACTCGCTGAGCATCCTGATCCGGCGGGTGTGCCGGGGCTCCTTGGAGTAGGGCGTCGTGATGAACAGCTCCACGAACCGGGTCGCGGTGTCCAGGTCGTGCTGCCGCGCGCCCAGCGCCATGACGTTCGCGTCGTTGTGCTCGCGGGCGAGCGTGGCGGTGTCCTCGCTCCACACCAGCGCGGCGCGGACGCCCCTGACCTTGTTGGCGGCGATCGCCTCGCCGTTGCCGGACCCGCCGATCACGATCCCCAGCGCCCCCGGCTCCGCCACCGTCCGCTGCGCCGCCCGCAGGACGAACGGCGGGTAGTCGTCCACGGCGTCGTACTCGAACGCACCGCAGTCGACGGCCTCGTGCCCGTTCTCCTTCAGCCAGGAGACCAGGTGCTCCTTCAGCTCGAAGCCGGCATGGTCGGATCCAAGAAACACGCGCATGTGCCCGATTGTCGCAGGCCCGCGGACGGCGTGTGCGCGCGGGTCAGCTCTCGCCGGCGTCCCGCTTGCGGTCGATGACCGTCCGGTCGGCGAGGTCGAGGTCATCGTCCGCCGAGTCCTGCGGTGAGTCCTGCGGTGAGTCCTGCGGCGCGTCCTGGGCCGCGTCCTGCGGGGGCTCCTTGGGCTCGGCCTCCGGGGCCTCGTCCTTGTCCTCGGGAGCCGCCGGAGGCACCTGCTCGGGCGGCGGCGCGGACGGCTGCGGCGGGATCGGCGGCGCGGGCTGCTGCGGCGGGTACGGGCCGGGCTGCTGCGGAACGGGCGGGCCGGCCCAGGCGTGCTGCTGCGGCTGTCCCTGCGGCGAAACGTACGGCGGCTGCATCGGCATGCCCGGCTGCATGGGCTGCATCGGCTGCTGGGCCATCGGCTGTCCATAGGGCGGCTGCATCGGCATGCCCGGCTGCTGCGGCGGATACGGGCCGGGCTGCCGGCCGGCCACGCCGCGCGTCCGGGTGATCAGATAGCCCAGCAGCATGCCGAGGCCGGCGAGCCAGCCGTACCCGAGGCCGAAGGACGCCCCGTGGGAGACCGCCTCGAAGACGTTGGGGCCGCCGTTGGGCAGGTCCAGCGCCCAGTTCAGCAGGGCGCCCTGGACGAGGCCGGCCACGCCGCCCGCGACGGTCGTGGCCCACCAGCCGGTCACCAGCGCGCCGAACCCGCCGCGGTTCGGCTCGACGGCGCGGGCGCCCGCCGTCCCGAGCAGGATCAGCAGGACGAAGAACAGCACGGTGGTGAAGTCCAGCGCCACGGTGAACTTCCAGCCGACCGGCCCGCCGGTCAGCCGCCAGTGCGGGAACTGCAGCCACCACAGCGGCGGCGCGAGTCCCTCGTCATAGTGCAGCCCGGTGTCGTTGATCGCGTCGACGACCCATTGGTTGTCGAGGAGGAGCGAGAGAAGGGCGATGGGAAGCACCGCACCGCCCGCCATGACCAGCATCCGCCGCATCGTCATGGCGGGCAGAGTAGTGCCGATCGTTGTCCGCCGGTAGGGGCCGGACTACCCGGCGTAGGCGCCCGCCATGGCGGGCGGGAAGCGGAAGTCCGGATCGACCTGGGCTTCCAGGTCCTCCCCCGCCGCGCGGCTCGCCCAGCTGCGCGCGTTCTTGACGTGGAATTCAACGGCCTGCCGCTGGAACCCGTCCCAGTCCTTGACGCGTCCGTCGACCTCGGCGCGCATGCGGTCGAGGGCGGCGACGTTGCCGTCCTCCAGTTCGATGCCGTGCCGCCCCTGCTCCAGCGCCCGGACGGCGGCGGACTGGCCGAGCCACGTCAGCAGGTCGTCACCGACGTGCTCGCGCAGGTAGGCGACGTCCTCCTCGCTCTGGACCTTGTTGCCGACGACGCGGATGGCGACCTCGTAGTCGCGGGCGTACTCGGTGTACTGCCGGTAGACGCCGACGCCCTTGCGGGTGGGTTCGGCGACCAGGAACATCAGGTCGAACCGCGTGAACAGCCCGGAGGCGAAGGTGTCCGCCCCCGCCGTCATGTCGACGACGACGTACTCCCCCGGACCGTCCACAAGGTGGTTGAGGTAGAGCTCCACCGCGCCGGTCTTGGAGTGGTAGCAGGCCACGCCGAGGTCGTCGTCGTTGAACGGACCGGTGGCGAGCAGCGTGACGCCGTCCACCTCCTGCCCGGCCTCGTGGAACGGGTCGTCGCCGCGGAACCGCAGCAGCCGCGACCCGCGTCCCGGCGGGGTCGTCTTCACCATCGCGGACGCGGACGAGATGCGCGGATTGTCGCCGCGCAGGTACTCCTTGATCTCGGGGAGCCGGCCGCCCAGCGCGGGGATCTCGGCGGCGCGGGCCTCGTCCAGACCGAGGGCCACACCGAGGTGCTGGTTGATGTCGGCGTCGATGGCCACCACCGGCAGTCCGCGCCCGGCCAGGTGCCGGACGAACAGCGACGACAGGGTGGTCTTGCCGCTGCCGCCCTTGCCGACGAACGCAACCTTCACGAATGCCTCATTTCGGATATGAAAACCGTTACCAGTGTCGGGACATCCGAGTCTGGCGAAGGGTGGCCGGCGAGGCAAGCGGAATGGCCGAACAGCCCGTGGATCAGGGCCGTGGATCAGGGGCGGGCTGCGGCGGCCGGGTCGAAGCCGAACGGCAGTTCAAGGCGGTGGGCCGCCAGCAGGTCGGCGTCCATGAGCAGGTCCCGGGTGGGACGGTCCGCCGTGATCACGCCGCCGGACAGGATCACCGAGCGCGGGCACAGCTCCGCCGCGTACGGGAGGTCGTGCGTGACCATCAGGACCGTCACGTCCAGGCTCAGCAGGATCTCGGCCAGCTCACGGCGGCTCGCCGGGTCCAGGTTGGAGGACGGCTCGTCCAGCACGAGGATCTCCGGCTCCATCGCCAGGACGGTGGCGACGGCGACACGGCGGCGCTGCCCGAAGCTGAGGTGCTGCGGCGGGCGGCCCGCGACATGCGCCATGCCGACCCGCTCCAGGGCGTCCATGACGCGGCGGTCCAGTTCGGCGCCGCGCAGCCCGAGGTTGGCGGGCCCGAACGCGACGTCCTCGCGGACGGTCGGCATGAACAGCTGGTCGTCGGGGTCCTGAAAGACGATGCCGACACGGCGGCGGATCTCGCGCAGCGCCTTCTTGTCCTTCGGGTCGACCGCCAGGCCGCCGACCCTGACCTCGCCCAGGCCGCCGTGCAGGATGCCGTTCAGGTGCAGGACGAGCGTGGTCTTCCCGGCGCCGTTCGGCCCGAGCAACGCGACACGCTCACCGCGCTCGATCGTCAGGTCAACGCCGAAGAGGGCCTGTGTGCCGTCCGGATAGCCATACGCGAGGCCCTCCACCTCTAGCGACGGGCTCATGGGGACATCCAGGCAGCCAACGCGACCAGGGCGGCGGCCAAGGGCAGCACGGCGGCGAGCGTCCACTGCATGGCCGTCGCGCCGACGTCGTACAGGACGGGCATGCGGCCGTCGTAGCCGCGGCTCACCATGGCCAGGTGGACGCGTTCGCCGCGCTCGTACGAGCGCAGGAAGAGCGCGCCGACCGACTTGGCGAGCACGCCCGTCGCGCGGATGTCGCGTGCCTCGAAACCACGGGACGCGCGCGCCACCTTCATCCGGCCCAGTTCCGCCGTGACGACGTCGCCGTACCGGAGCATGAACGTGGCGATCTGGGTGATGAGCGACGGCATCCGCAGCCGCTCGATGCCGAGCAGCAGCAGCCGGGGCTCGGTGGTCGCGGCCAGCAGGATCGAGGCGACCACGCCGAGGGTCCCCTTGGCGAGGATGTTCCAGGCGCCCCACAGCCCGCTCTCGCTCAGCCGCAGCCCCAGCACGGTGATCTTCTCGCCCTCCGCGACGAACGGCATGAGGAAGGCGAACGCGACGAACGGCACCTCGATGACGATCCGCCGCGCGACCGTCCGGAACGGCACCCGCGCGGCCACCGTGACGGCCGCGAGCAGCAGCGCGTACACGCCGAACGCCCAGATCCGCTCGCGCGGCGTGGCGACGACCAGCAGCACGAACGCCAGGACGGCGACGAGCTTGCACTGCGGCGGCAGCCGGTGCACCGGTGACGCGCCCGGCAGGTAGAGCCGGTGCGCGTGCCCCGCGCCCATCAGCCCTTCCGCGCCGGCTCGGACGGCGCCCGCTCGTCCCGCCCGGCGGCCTGCTCCGGCTCGGTGCCGCGCCGCCGGACGCCCCAGAACAGCCCGCCGCCGACGAGCAGGACGGCGCCCACGCCGATCACCCCGGACAGCCCGCCGGACAGCCGCGCGTTGCCGACGCCCTTGACCCCGTAGTCACCCAGCGGGGAGTCCTTGAGCGAGTGGTCCTTCTCCTTTGCGCTGATGCCCTTGTCGGCGGCGATCTTCTCCAGCCCGTCGGGGTGGCTGGACGCGTAGTAGCTGACGACCCCGGCGAGGACGAGCGACACGAGCAAGAACCCGGCGAGGAAGCGCTTGGTGGTCATGTGAGTTCCCCTCTCACGCGCGGGACGGCTCGGCGGGGCCGTCCGCCTTCCGCGCGGCGACGCGCAGCTCCAGCGGCTTCATCAGCCCGCGCGCCCCGTACACGAGGTCGGGACGGACGGCGAGCACACTGGACACGGTCGCGGCGGTGATCAGCGCCTCGCCGATGCCGATCAGCACGTGGACGCCGATCATCGCGGTGGCGACCTTGCCGATCGAGACGTCCGCCGTCCCGCCGGCCGCGTAGATGACCGTGAACGCGGCGGCCGCCGCGGGCACCGACACGAGGGCGGCCACGAACGACGCCGCCGCCACCGACGCCCGCGTCTTGGGCAGCATCCGCAGCAGGAGCCGGAACAACCCGTAACCGGCGAGCACCGTGACGAGCGCCATCGTGGTGATGTTGACGCCCAGCGCGGTCAGGCCGCCGTCCGCGAACAGGAGCGCCTGCATGAGCAGGACGACCGAGACGCACAGGACGCCCGTGTAGGGCCCGACGAGGATCGCCGCGAGCGTCCCGCCGAGCAGATGCCCGCTCGTCCCGGCCGCGACCGGGAAGTTGAGCATCTGCGCGGCGAACACGAACGCGGCCGTCAGCCCGGCGAGCGGCGCGGTCCGGTCGTCCAGCTCCCGCCTCGCCCCGCGCAGGGCGATCCCGATCCCGGCCACCGCGACCGCACCGGCCGCGATGGACACCGGGGCATCGATGAATCCGTCCGGTACGTGCACGCCCCACTCACCGTCCTACCTGGATGTATCGGCAGAACCAGTGTGATGCCATATCCTCGTAGTTGCAAGATATTCGCAACAGACGAATGTCACGGAGGGTGAGCAGGCTCAGTCGAAGACCGGGTCGCGGTCGCGAGTGCGCTTCAGCTCGAAGAAGCCGTCCGTCGAGGCCACGGCGACGACGCCGTCCCACAGCTTCGCGGCGGCGTCGCCGCGCGGGATCGGGGACACGACGGGGCCGAAGAACGCGCTGCCCTCGACCTCGATGACGGGGGTGCCGACCTCCTGCCCGACGCGGTCGATGCCGTCCTTGTGGGACGCGCGCACGGCCTCGTCGTAGTCGGTGGAGTCGGCGGCGTCCGCAAGCATCGGGTCCAGGCCGGCCGCGGTCAGCGCCGCCTCGAAGTAGGCCCGGTCGAACTTCTGCCCCTCGTGGTGGCGCCGCGTGCCGAGCTCGGTGTAGAGACGTCCGAGTACCTCGGGGCCGTACTTCTGCTCCGCGGCGATGCACACGCGCACCGGCCCCCAGGACCCCTCAAGGCCACGCCGGTACTCCTCCGGGACGTCCTTGTCCTCGTTGAGAACGGCCAGGCTCATCACGTGCCAGCGCACCCGGATGGGGCGCAGCTTCTCCACTTCCAGGATCCAGCGGGACGTTATCCACGCCCAGGGGCACAGGGGGTCGAACCAAAAGTCCACCGGGGTCGGGGCGTTCTCAGCCAACATCGCCTCCAAGAGCGTGAAACGGGATGCCTGAAGGCGACAACCGGCATGTACCCGCCCCGATTCCCCATGCCGGAAGATGATCGAAGCCGGTGTCAAAGCCCGTGGCGGGCGGACCGGGACGGCGTCCGGTTGGTAGACATGACTTCACCAAGCGAATAAGCCGACCAAGGAGTACATGTGGCAGGCAACCTCACGCGCGACGAGGCGCGGGAACGGGCCCGGCTGCTCACCGTCGAGTCATACGCGGTCGAACTGGACCTCACCACCGGTGAGGAGCGGTTCGGTTCCACCACCGTGGTCAGGTTCGGCAGCGCCGAGGCCGGCGCGTCCACGTTCATCGACCTGCACGACGCCGTCGTGCGGGAGGTGACGCTGAACGGCAAGGCGCTGGACCCCGCCTCCTATGACGCCGAGAAGGGCCGGGTGCCGCTGCCGGACCTGGCCGCGGACAACGAACTGCGGGTCGTGGCCGACTGCGCGTACACGCGGTCGGGCGAGGGCCTGCACCGGTTCGTGGACCCGGTGGACGGCAGCGTGTACCTGTACTCGCAGTTCGAGACGGCGGACGCGCACCGCATGTTCACCTGCTTCGACCAGCCCGACCTGAAGGCGACCTTCGAGTTCACCGTCAGGGCGCCCGGGGACTGGCAGGTCGTCACGAACGAGCCGGCCGAATCCGCCGAGGGCGGGACATGGCACTTCCTGCCGACGCCGCAGATCTCCACCTACATCACCGCGCTCGTCGCCGGGCCGTACCACGTCGTCCGGGACGAGTACCGCCGCGACGACGGCACGGTCATCCCGCTCGGCGTGTTCTGCCGGGCGTCGCTGGCCGAGCACCTCGACGCCGACGCGATCGTGGACGTGACCCGGCAGGGCTTCGCCTACTTCGAGAAGGTCTTCGGGCGCCCGTACCCGTTCACCAAGTACGACCAGCTGTTCGTCCCGGAGTTCAACGCGGGCGCGATGGAGAACGCGGGCGCCGTGACGTTCCTGGAGGACTACGTCTTCCGGTCGCGGGTCACCGACGCCGCCTACGAGCGGCGGGCGGAGACGATCCTGCACGAGATGGCGCACATGTGGTTCGGCGACCTCGTCACCATGCGCTGGTGGGACGACCTGTGGCTGAACGAGTCGTTCGCCACGTACGTGAGCGTCCTGTGCCAGGCCGAGGCCACCAAGTGGACGGGCTCGTGGACGACGTTCGCGAACCTGGAGAAGGCGTGGGCGTACCGGCAGGACCAGTTGCCGTCCACGCACCCGATCTCCGCCGACATTCCCGACATCCGCGCGGTGGAGGTGAACTTCGACGGGATCACCTACGCCAAGGGCGCGTCCGTCCTGAAGCAGCTCGTGGCCTATGTCGGTCTCGACAACTTCCTGGAGGGCGTGCGGCGCTACTTCGACCGGCACGCGTGGGGCAACACCGTCCTGACGGATCTGCTGGGCGCGCTGGAGGAGACGTCCGGGCGCGATCTCGCGTCGTGGTCGAAGGAGTGGCTGGAGACGGCCGGCGTCAACACCATGCGGCCCGAGTACGAGCTGGACGGCGAGGGGAACTTCTCGTCGTTCGCCGTCTTGCAGGAGGCCAAGGCCGACTACCCGACGCTGCGGTCGCACCGCCTCGCGATCGGCCTGTACGACAGGACGGCGGAGGGGCTCGTCCGGCGTGAGCGGGTCGAACTGGACGTGGTGGGCGCCCGGACGGAGGTTCCGCAGCTCGTCGGCCAGAAGCGGCCCGACCTCGTCCTGGTCAACGACGACGACCTCACCTACGCCAAGATCCGGCTGGACGAGCACTCGCAGCGCACCCTGATCGAGAGCATCGGCGACGTCAGGGAGAGCCTGGCGCGCGCGCTGTGCTGGTCGGCGGCGTGGGACATGACGCGCGACGCGGAGATGGCCACGCGCGACTACATCCGGCTGGTCGCGAAGGGCATCCGCGGCGTCACCGACATCTCGGTCACCCAGACGCTGCTGCGGCAGGCGCGCACCGCGATCCAGCAGTACGCGGACCCGGCCTGGCGCGAGGAGGGCCTCGCGCTGCTCGCCGACACGCTGTCGGGGCTGGCGCGCGAGGCCGAGCCCGGCTCGGACCTCCAGCTCGCCTACACGCAGGCGTTCGCCGCGTCCGCCGTGAGCGAGGAGCACCTGGCGTTCGTCCAGGCCCTGCTGGACGGCTCGCAGGTCCTCGACGGCCTCACGGTCGACACCGACCTGCGCTGGGCGCTGCTGCGCCGCCTGGTCGTCACCGGGCGGGCGGGCGAGGCCGAGATCGACGCCGAGCACGAGCGGGACCGCACCGCGGCCGGCGAGCGGCACGCCGCCGCCTGCAGGGCCGCGATCCCGACCGCGGAGGCCAAGGCCGCCGCGTGGGAGCGGATCGTGTCCGGCGACCTGCCCAACGCGGTGTACCGGGCGACGCTCGGCGGCTTCGTGGAGCCCGACCAGGCCGAGCTGCTGCCGCCCTACGTCGACCGCTACTTCGCCGAGGTCGGGCGGATCTGGAAGGAGTGGTCGAGCGACATGTCGCAGACGTTCGCCGAGGTCGCCTACCCCTTCCTGGTGATCGAGCAGTCCACGATCGACCGGACCGAGTCCTACATCGCCGAGCAGAACCCGCCGGCGGCGCTGGCCCGGCTGCTGTCGGAGGGACGCGACGGCGTCGCCCGCGCGCTGCGCGCCCGCGCGAAGGACGCCGCGTCGGCCTGATCCGGCCTGACCGCCCCTGTCCCCGGCCCCCGTGACCGTGGGATCGTTGCACGGTCACGGGGAGGGGGCGGCCACGGGGAGGGACGGTATGGAAACGGCTCATGACGTGCTGATGGCGCTCGCGCGGCGGTACGCGTTCGGGGATCTGGCGGCGCTGATCACGCAGGGCACCCTGGCCGCGGACGGCCGCCCGGCGCGGATCGCGGCGCTGTGCGCGTTCGGGCAGCGCGTCCTGGACCTGGACGCCGAGGACTTCGGCATGCCGGAGGACGCCGGGGAGGTCCCGCGCGACCTGCTCGACCGGGCCCGCGCCAGCCGGATGCCGCAGACACCGTGGGAACGGCCGCGCGGCGCCCTCGCGAGCCTGCGTCCCGCCTACTCCCTCCTGCTGGAGGTCATCGCGATCCGCTGGCATCGCCGCGACATGGCCGCGCTGGTCGCCGCCGTCCACATCGCCGCCGAATACCTGCCGATGCTGGCCTGGGAGCCCGTCCTCGGCCACGCCGGCGATCCCGCGCTGATCGGCGCGTCGGTGTGCGGGGAGGGCAGCCGGTTCGGCGTTCCCGTGGAGCCCGGCTCGGCCCGGATGTGCGACCACACGCGGGCGGAACGTTCCGCCTGCGAGCGGACGCTCCGCGTCGCGAAGGAACCGGGGCCGGGCTGGCGCGCCTACCTGGACCGGCAGCACAGCCAGGTCGCGTCCGCACTCGGCGACTGCGCGGCCCGCTGCCGGACGCCGTGCACGGTCATGACCCGCCTGGACGGCCTCGTCCGCGCCGACCTGTCCGACCGCTGCAGGCTCGCCTGCGACTTCACCGACGGCGCCCTCGTCAAGCTCCGCCATGCGGCGCCCGTCGGGCACGGGTTCGGCGTCCCGTCCCCCGAAGAGGTGCAGACGGCGTGGAAGCGGGCGCTGAGGTCGCTGTCCCGCCACCCGCTCGGCCATAAGGCGCTGGCGGGCGCCGACGACGACCCCTACCCCCTGCGGGGCCTGCCCGCGCTCTTTTCGGCCATCGCCGGGGCCGATCTGCATCCCGACACGCTGCTTCAGGACGTGACCGAGCGCATCGCGTCCACCCTCGCCTGAAGGTCCTCCAGGAGGACGGGACGTCCTTCGGCGTCGGCGAGCGGGACGCGCCAGTTCGGGTACTCGTCGATGGTCCCGGGCTGGTTCTGGGTGCGGCGTTCGCCGACGGCGTCGGTGAGAGAGATGCCCCTGAGCCGGGCCGGGGTGCGGGCCAAGAAGGTGTGCAACGCCGTCACGATCTGCTCGTCATAGGTGGTCGCGCCCTCCGCGAGCGCCTGCATGACCTCGTCGGGCGGGGCCGCCAGCAGTTTTTCGTCGTGCAGGAGGGCCAGCCAGTCGTTGAGCTGACGGCGGTGGTCGTTCTCCTCTTCGGAGCGGGGACGGGCCAGCAGGCCGAGACGGTCACGGAGGGCGATGTGGTCGCCGTGGACGAATCCGGTGATCGGCGGCATGTCGTGGGTGCCGACCGTGGCGAGCGACAGTTCCCGCCACTGGGCCGCGGGCTTGGGGCGTCCCTTTGCGTCGCGTTCGAACCAGAGGAGGGACGTGCCGAGGATGCCGCGGTCGGCCAACCGGTCGTGGAACTCGGCTTCCACGGTGCCAAGGTCCTCGCCGACCACGACGGCGTCCGCACGTTCGGCCTCCCAGGCGAGGCAGCCGAGAAGCGCGTCCCGGTCGTAGCGGACGTAGCAGCCGTCGGCCGGGGAACCGCCCTCGGGCACCCACCACAGCCGCGACACCTGCATGGCGTGGTCCAGGCGCAGGCCGCCCGCGTGCCGGAGCACGGCGGCGAGCATCTCCCGGAACGGGGCGTAGGCGGCGCCCGCGAGGCGCCGCGGGTGCCAGGGCGGCTGCCCCCAGTCCTGGCCGCGCTGGTTGAACTCGTCCGGCGGCGCCCCGACGCTCATGCCGGGCGCGAACAGGTCCCGGTAGATCCAGGTGTCGGCGCTGCCGTGCGCGACCCCGACCGCCAGGTCGTGGACGATCCCGACCGGCATCCCGGCGTCGCGGGCGGCCCGCTGCGCGGCCGTCAGCTGGCCGTCCAGGCGCCATTGCAGCCAGGAGTGGAAGTCCACGCGGCCGGCGAGCCGGGCGGCCTCGTCCGCGACGGCCCGGCTCCCGGCGTCGCGCAGTTCGGCGGGCCAGCGCCGCCAGTCCGGGCCGTGCTTCTCGGTGAGCGCGCACCAGGTGGCGAACGCGGTGAGGTCGCCTCCCTCGCGGGCGCGGAACGCATCGAGCCCGCGCTGCGCCTCGGGGCCGCGCGGCAGCCGGTGCAGGGATTCGAGGGCCTGGAGCTTGGCCGTCCACACCGCGTCCCGGTCCAGGGCGCCGCCGGGGACGCGCAGCGGCTCGGCGAGGGCGGCGAGCCGGTCGCGGTCGCCGGGCGGCAGCGCCGCGTACTCGGGCAGGTCCTCGACGCGCAGGTAGATCGGCGCGGCGAAGCGGCGGCTCGTCGGCGAGTACGGCGACGCCGTCACCGGCGGGACGGGTTCGGCCGCGTGCAGCGGGTTGATCAGCGTGAACCCGGCGCCCAGCTCGCGCGCGCTCCACGACGCGAAGTCGGCGAGGTCGCGCAGGTCCCCGAGACCCCAGGACGCACGGGAGCGCACCGAGTACAGCTGGGCGGTGAACCCCCATCCGCGCTCCGGCGTGCGGAGCCTGCGCGGGGCGACCAGCAGCGGCGTGCTCCGCGACCCGGCGCGCAGGCGGTGCCAGCCGAGCGGGAGTTCGGCCGTCGCCGGGAGGGTCCGCCCGGTCGCGAGTTCGACGGCCGCGTCCTCCGGGAGGGCATTCGGGAGGACGGCCGGGAGGACGTCGCCGCGGCGGATGACGACGACCGGCGGGAGCCCCGGCTCCCGGGCACGGTCCAGTTCCGCCCGGACGGCGGCCGGGGTGGAGGCGTCCACCCCGAGCGCCGACAGTACGGCGACCAGCGTGTCCGGTGCGACGGCCACCTTCCGCCCGCGCCAGTCGGTGTACCGGGCCGCGGCCCCGTGCCGCTCGGCCAGCCTGATCAGTTCGTCGTCGCCCACGCCCGCACCATGCCCGGTGCGGGCGGGGTCACGCCGTCCAGATCTGCGGCTTGCGGCCGATCCAGGGGCGCGCCTCCTCCAGCTGCGCGGACAGCGAGATGAGCGTGCCCTCGCCGCCGAGACGCCCGGCGAGCATGACCCCGATCGGCAGCCCGTCATCGTTCCAATGCAGCGGAACGTTCACAGCGGGCTGCCCCGAAACGTTGTACACCGCCGTGAACGGGGTGAAGTGCGTCTGGCGCCGGAAGTTCTCCTCCGGCTCCTGGCCGTGGAAGTAGCCGACGGGGACGGGCGGCATCGCGAGCGTCGGATGCAGGATCGCGTCGAACTCGTCCATCACGGGGAACGCCGCACGCAGCGCCCCCTGCAGCGCGGCCTGCGCCTGGAGCAGCTGCGGCGCGGTAGTGGCCTCGCCCAGGCCGCGGAGCCAGCGGGTCAGCGGCTGCAGGAGGTGCTCGTCCTCCTGCGGGACGGGGGTCATCGTCGCCATCACGCCCCAGAGGGTCGCGAAGTGCGGGAGCAGATCGGAGCCGAGCACCGGCGGCAGCTCCACGATCTCGTGGCCCAGTTCCTCCAGGAGCGCCGACGCCTCCTCGTAGGCGGCGACACAGTCCGGGTGGACCTCGACACCGGGCACCGGAGGCTCCGCGCTCCGCGCGATCCGCAGCCGGCCCGGCGCCCGGTCGGCGTAGGACGAGAACGGTTCACCGGCCTGGGGCGCCCTGTACAGGTCTCCGGGCATGGGACCGGACATCACGTCCAGCAGCAGGGCCGCGTCGCGGACGGTCCGGGCGATCGGCCCGTTCGTGGCCAGCCCGAACAGGTCGGGGAAGATCGGGCCCTGCGAGACGCGGCCGCGGGTCGGCTTGATCCCGAACAGCCCGCACGCGCTGCTCGGGATGCGGATCGAGCCGCCGCCGTCGCTGCCCTGCGCGACCGGCGCCAGCCCGGACGCGACCGCCGCCGCGGCGCCGCCGCTGGAACCGCCCGCCGACCTGGACAGGTCCCAGGGCGTCCGGGCCGGGGGCGCAACGTCACTCTCCGTGTAGCAAGGCAGCCCGAACTCGGGTGTCGTCGTCTTGCCGATGAGCACAGATCCCGCTTGCGCCAGCTTTGACACGACATGGTCGTCCGCGAACCCGGTCAGTTCGGAGAAGGCGGACGAGCCGCAGGTCATCCGGACCCCGTGCACCATGTTCAGGTCCTTGATCGGGACCGGGACGCCGTGCAGCGGCGGCAGGTCCGCCGGGTCGGCCGCGCCCAGCACCGCCTTCTCGGCCTGCCGCGCCTCCTCCAGAGCCCGCTCGGCGGTGACCGTCACATAGGCACCGACCTGCGGGTTCAGCCGTTCGATGCGGTCCAGGTAGTGCTCGGCGAGCTCGACCGGAGATACTTCCCCGGTGCGGACGGCGGCGGCCATCCGGGTGGCGCTGAGGTCATGGGTTCGTGTCACAAACCGGAACGCTAGACGCCATGTACACGGGTATCCAAAAGGACAGGGACACTGCGGGGGGAAGGGAGAAGAGTATCGGTGTACCCCTCCGTACCGTAAGTTACCCACTGTCCTGATGGCAACAAAACTATTAACCCTGCATGACTAGTCGCCGACCGGCCGGATGATTACTCTGCGCACGGAGGATCATGCCCCCGATAGGAAAGGAATACGGAGCGTCACTTATGGCGATCACGGAGCGGGGCAACACGCAGGGATCCGGGGGCCGGCCCCAGGCCGAATCCGAGGAGACGCGGGCGGACGAGGCACGGCCGGAGGAAACACGTGAGCACCATCACCCGGCGCCGTTGAAGGAACGGCCCGACGAGCGCGCCGCGGCCGCGCTCGACGACCCCCAGGTACGCCGGTGGCTGTGGCGCGCCGGCGCGGCCGTCGCCGCGGGCATCGCCGTCACGCTCGTGACCGGCTGGCGGCTCGGGCTCGCCGTGGCCGTCCTGGTGGTCATCGGCGACGTCGTCCGGACGTCCCGCAGGAGTTCCTCCGTCACCGCCTGGCAGAAGTCCTCGGCCGCCGAACGGCGCACCGAGCGGCAACTGAGGTCCCTGGAGCGCAACGGGTACCTCGTGCTGCACGCGCGGGCCGTTCCCCGAGACGACGAGGGCGTCAGCGACGGGCGGATCGACCACCTGGTGATCGGGCCGAGCGGCGTCTACGCCATCGACTCCGAGAAGTGGGACAAGCGTCTCCCCGTGCGCACCATGTCCCACCTCAAGCTCTTCCACGGCCCCTTCAACAAGAAGGACCGGCTGGACGAGGCGCGCTGGGAGGCCCAGATGGCGAGCAGCATCCTCGCCGAACGTGTGGGCTTCGACGTGCCCGTGCAGCCCTCCGTGGCCATCTACGGCCCGTCCATCCCGTGGAAGGTCATGCGGGTGCGGGACGTCGACGTCTACGCGGGCAACCGGGCGCGCGCGTACCTGCGCCGCCGCCCGAAGATCCTCACCGACAGCGACGTGCAGCGCATCTTCCAGGCGGCCGAGAAGGCCCTGCCGCCGAAGTACCCCGACTGAGTCACCGCGAGGGCCGCGGGCGGTCTGCTTCCCCGGGCCGCCCACCCGAAGGCTCAACGACGAGCCCCGGCAGCGCCGGTGTCCGCCCCCCGGAGACCGGCGCTTTTTCCATGCCCTCCCGGCGGTTGGTAGCATCGAGGGTCACCGGCCGGCCCATGCGCGACCTCCGCAGCGCCGGCGGCAGCGTCGCGATCCGCCGCTGCGAACGACGCTCCCGGAACAACTCGCCGGCACGGCATGTCACAGGTTGGAGAGGTCTCGATGCCACCGCTCAGGTCACGCACGGTCACGCACGGCAGGAACATGGCGGGCGCCCGCGCGCTCATGCGGGCCAGCGGCGTCGAACGCGAGGACTTCGGCAAGCCGATCGTCGCGGTGGCCAACAGCTTCACCCAGTTCGTGCCCGGCCACGTCCACCTGAACGAGGTCGGCAAGGTCGTCGCCGGCGCGGTCCGCGAGGCGGGCGGCGTGCCCCGCGAGTTCAACACGATCGCCGTGGACGACGGCATCGCGATGGGCCACGACGGGATGCTGTACTCGCTGCCGTCCCGCGAGGTGATCGCCGACGCGATCGAGTACATGGTGAACGCGCACTGCGCCGACGCCCTGGTCTGCGTCTCCAACTGCGACAAGATCACCCCGGGGATGATGCTGGCCGCGCTGCGCCTCAACATCCCGGCCGTGTTCGTCTCCGGCGGCCCGATGGAGGCCGGCAAGCCCGTCGAGGGCGTGATGGGCGGCAACAAGCTCGACCTGATCGACCCGATCATCGCGTCCGCGGACGGGTCCGTCGCCGACGACACGCTGCTGGCGATGGAGGAGAGCGCCTGCCCGACCTGCGGGTCCTGCTCCGGCATGTTCACCGCCAACTCGATGAACTGCCTCACCGAGGCGATCGGGCTGGCGCTGCCGGGCAACGGCACCGTCCTCGCCACCCACACCGCCCGCCGCCGCCTCTACGAGGACGCCGGCCGCACCGTCGTCGAGATCGCCAAGAGGTACTACGAGGGCGACGACGAGTCCGTCCTGCCGCTGAACATCGCCACCCGCGACGCGTTCGAGAACGCCATGGTGCTGGACATCGCCATGGGCGGTTCCACGAACACGATCCTGCACCTGCTCGCCGCCGCGACCGAGGGCGGCGTCGACTTCGGCCTCGCCGACATCGACGCGCTGTCCCGCCGCGTCCCGTGCGTCTGCAAGCTGGCCCCGGCGACCGGCAAGTACCACGTCGAGGACTGCCACCGCGCCGGCGGCATCCCCGCCCTGCTCGGCGAACTGAACCGGGCCGGGCTGCTGAACAGCTCCGCCCACTCGATCCACTCGGCGTCCCTGGACGAGTTCGTCGCCAAGTGGGACATCCGCTCCCCCGGCGTCCTGCCCGAGGCCGTGGAACTGTTCCACGCGGCGCCGGGCGGCGTCCGCAGCACCTCCGCGTTCTCGCAGAGCGCCCGCTGGGAGGAACTCGACCTCGACCGCGAGAACGGCTGCATCCGCTCCGCCGAGCACGCCTACACCGCCGACGGCGGCCTCGCCGTCCTGCGCGGCAACATCGCCCCCGACGGCGCGATCGTCAAGACCGCCGGGGTCGAGGAGGAGCTGTGGACCTTCACCGGCCCCGCCGTCGTGTTCGAGTCGCAGGACGACGCCGTCGAGGGCATCCTCAGCGGCAAGGTCAAGGCGGGTGACGTCGTCGTGATCCGCTACGAGGGCCCGAAGGGCGGCCCCGGCATGCAGGAGATGCTGTACCCGACGAGCTTCCTCAAGGGCCGCGGGCTCGGCAAGGCGTGCGCGCTGATCACCGACGGCCGGTTCTCCGGCGGGACGTCCGGGCTGTCCATCGGGCACGCCTCTCCCGAGGCCGCGAGCGGCGGCATCATCGCGCTCGTCGAGGACGGCGACCGCGTCGTGATCGACATCCCGAACCGGCTGCTGGAGCTGGACGTCCCGGCCGACGAGCTGGGGATCCGCCGGGAGAAGCTGCTCGCCGACCTCGGCGGCTACCGCCCCCGCGACCGGCACCGCCCCGTCAGCGCCGCACTGCGCGCCTACGCGGCGATGGCCACCTCCGCCTCCACCGGCGCCGCCCGCGACGTGTCGCAGCTCGACCGCCTCAACGGCTGAGCATTACCCGGCGGGTAATCGCCTTCGTTCTCACTCCGCACGAGAGTGGTGGGTGCAGGGCCGCCCTGCACCCACACCTGCCGAAGGAGCCCGCGATGACCGCCTACGCCCTCGCCCACCTGCACCCGCAGCCGCCCCTGCACGACGACGTCTTCACCTACATCGAGCGCATCCAGGACACGATGGACCCGTTCGGCGGCCGTTTCCTCGTCCACGGAACGACCCCCGAGGTCATCGAGGGGCCGGTGGACGGCGGCTACGTCCTGATCGAGTTCCCCGACATGGAAAAGGCCCGCGCCTGGTACGAGTCGGACGCCTACCGGGCGATCCTGCCCATGCGCACCGACAACATGGAGGGCACCGCCGTCCTCCTGCAAGGCGTCCCCACGAGCTACGACGCCGCCGCGACCGGCCGCGCCATGCGCACGGCCCAGGAGGCTCAGACCGGCTAGGAGCAGCAACCCCCGCCGCAGCAGCCGCCGCCGGCGGGCTTCGGCGGAGGCGCCGTGGCGCGGGACGTGCCGGTGACGGCGATCGTGGACAGCAGTTTGACCGTGTCGTCGTGGCCCTCCGGGCACGGGGCCGGATCGGATGCGTTGATCATCGGGCGGGAGACCTCGAAGGTCGACCCGCACGCGCGGCAGCGGTAGTCATAACGAGGCACGTCACCAGGATACGGGGTCGCCGATCACGCCGCGGGTTCGGTGACGTAGGCGGCCCACTGGGGATCGCCGTCGTGGACGAGGCCGATGAGACGCCAGTGCGCCCCGCGCGGGACGGCGGGCGTGACGCTGAGCGTCCAGCCCAGCTCGGACAGGAGACGGTCGGCCTTGCTGTGGTTGCAGGTCATGCAGGAGGCGACGCAGTTCTCCCACACGTGCTTGCCGCCCCGGCTGCGCGGATGGACGTGGTCGATGGTCTCGGCGCGGCGCCCGCAGTAGACGCAGCGGAAGTTGTCGCGGCGCATCAGGGCCGCGCGGGTCAGCGGGACCCGGGTCCGGAACGGGATGCGGACGTAGCGGCGCAGCCGGATGACGGACGGCACCTCGATCGTCATCGTGGCCGAATGCAGCTCGGCGCCGGAGGTGTCATGGTGGACGATCTCCGCCTTCTCCCGGAGCACGAGGCAGACCGCCCGCCGCAGCGGCAGCGTGGTGAGTGGTTCGTACGTCGCGTTCAGGAGGAGGACCTGCCGCATCAGACGGCCTCCACCGGGTTCTGCCGGTCGTTCGCCTCGGCGGGCGCGGCCGACCGCGCCTCGAACCGAGGCCCGAGTATTGTCTCCGGTTCCTGCGCACTCGCCATGAGGACCTCCCCAGGGGCGAACCGACCCACCTCAGTGTGGCGTCTGAGGAGCGCGTCCGCTACCCCAATATTCCCCCATCGGAGGCCGGATCGAACGCGACCGCGCGTTCGGGCGGGTCGGAATGTACGGGACAGGCAGGGCGGCGGGGCCAATACAGTGCATCCATGACGCCGTACCCGCCCGCGCCGCGCCAGGACATCGTCGAGACCATCCACGGACACCGGGTCGCGGACCCGTACCGCTGGCTTGAGGACGCCGACGGCGACGAGACCAAAGAGTGGCTCGCCACCCAGGACACGCTTTTCCACAAGGCCGTGGACGCGCTGCCCGGGCGGGACGTCCTGCGCGAGCGCCTCGGCGAACTGCTCGGCGCGGGCAGCGTCGGCTCCCCCGTGTGGCGGGGTGAACGGCGGTTCTTCACCCGCCGCGCCGCCGACCAGGAGCATCCCGTCCTCTACACGGCCGGCCCGGACGGCACCGAACGCGTCCTGATCGACCCCATGGCCCTCGACCCCGGCGGGACGACCACGCTCGACGGCTGGCAGCCCGACAAGGAGGGACGCCTCCTGGCGTACAAGATCTCGACCGGCGGGGACGAGGAGTCGCTGCTCTACATCATGGACGTCGCGACGGGCGAGCGCGTCGAGGGGCCGATCGACCGGGTGCGGTACTCGTCGGTGGCGTGGCTGCCCGGAGGTGAGGCGTACTACTACGCGCGCCGGCTGCCCGCCCGGGACGTCCCGGAGGGCGAGGAGCAGTACCACCGGCGCGTCTACCTGCACAAGGTCGGCAGCGAGCCCGACACCGACGACGTGCTGATCTTCGGCGAGGGGCTGGACAAGACCAACTACTACGGGGTCGGGGTCAGCCGGGACGGGCGCTGGCTGACGATCTCCTCCTCGCAGGGCACGGCGCCGCGCAACGACCTGTGGCTGGCCGACCTGTCCGCCTCCTCGCCCGAGGCACCCGACCTGCGCGCCGTCCAGGAGGGTGTGGACGCCGGTACCGGCCTGCACGTGGGACGCGACGGCCGCGCCTACGTCTTCACCGACCGCGACGCGCCCCGATCCCGCCTGTGCGTCGCCGACCCCTCCGACCTGTCCTACGACCGGTGGCGGGACCTCATTCCGGAAGACCCCGAGGCCGTCCTCACCGACTTCGCGATCCTGGACGCCCTGGACCGCCCCATCCTGCTGGCGGGCTGGACGCGGCACGCGATCAGCGAGATCACCGTCCACGACCTGGAGACCGGCGAACGTGTCGGAACCGTCCCCACCCCCGGGCTCGGCTCGATCGGCGGGATCATCGAGCGGCCCGAGGGCGGGCACGAGGCGTGGTTCGGCTACACCGACAACGTCACGCCGTCCTCGGTGATGCGCTACGACGCGCGCACCGGCGAGACGACGCTGTGGGCGTCGGCTCCGGGCACGGTCTCCGTCCCCGAGATCGAGACACGCCAGATCACCTACACCTCGCGGGACGGAACCGAGGTGCGGATGCTGGTCGCGTCCCGTCCCGGCCTGTCCGGGCCGCGCCCCACGGTCCTGTACGGGTACGGCGGCTTCAACGTCTCGCTCACGCCGTCCTACTCGGCGAGCATCCTGGCCTGGGTGGAGGCGGGCGGCGTCTACGCGGTCGCGAACCTGCGCGGCGGGTCCGAGGAGGGCGAGGAATGGCACCGCGCGGGCATGCGGGAACACAAGCAGAACGTGTTCGACGACTTCCACGCCGCCGCCGAGAAACTGATCGCGGACGGTCTGACGACCCCCGCCCGGCTCGCGATCTCCGGCGGCTCCAACGGCGGCCTGCTCGTGGGCGCGGCGCTGACCCAGCGTCCCGACCTGTACGCGGCGGTGGTGTGCTCGGCTCCGCTGCTGGACATGGTCCGCTATGAGAAGTTCGGCCTGGGCCAGACCTGGAACGACGAGTACGGCACCGCCTCCGACCCCGAGGAGTTCGGCTGGCTCATCGGCTACTCCCCGTACCACCACGTCCACCCCGGCACCGCCTACCCGGCCGTCCTGTTCACCACGTTCGGCAGCGACACCCGTGTGGACCCCCTGCACGCCCGCAAGCTCTGCGCCGCTCTCCAGCACGCGACGGCGTCCGACGCGCCGATCCTCCTGCGCAACGAGGCGGAGGTGGGCCACGCGGCCCGCTCGGTGAGCCGCTCGGTCGACCTGATGGCCGACACCCTCACCTTCATGGCCGCCCGGACCGGCCTGACCTTCGGCTCTTCGGCGGAGGAGGCCGCGGTGGGGGCACCGCGGCCGGCGGGTCAGGGCAGGGACTTTTCCAGGTAGACGTTGACTATGCCGCCTATGGTCTCGCGGCGGGTCTCCGTCCAGCCGAACTTGCGGTAGAGGGCCAGGGCGGGGGTCTGGAGTTCGGTGGTGTCCGCGCGGAGGACGCGGTAACCGTATTCGGCGGCGCGTTCCTCCAGGGCTTGGACCAGGGCGGCTCCGTAGCCGCGGCGCTGGACGGCGGGCAGGACGCGCAGGCGCACCATCTCCACGGCGTCCAGGGCGGAGGGTTCGGGAGTGTAGGCGCCGAAGGCGCGGGCGTGGCCGCCCGGGATGAGGTCGGCGCGGCGCAGGCCGCCCATCGCGACGATCCGGTCGCCGAGTTCGCCGACGAGGAACTCCCCGTCGTTGCGGAGGTAGATGTCCTCCATGCGGAAGAAGTCGTGGTCGTAGTAGACGCCGTCGCCCGGGCGCAGGCCGACCTGTGCGAGGCCCTCGCGGTGCAGGGCCAGGACGGTGGCGTGGTCGGCAGCGCGGTAGCGGCGGAGCCAGAGGTCCCCGAACCGCCATATCGGGGGTTCGGCCTGGACGCGGACGAGGTGGCTCTGCCAGGAGGCGCTGTCGGGCGGACCCATGCCGGGTCAGACCTGCTCGGCCGGGGGCATGGGGGCGGGGCTCGTCACCGAGGGGCCTGCGAGCGCCTCGTAGAACTCTTTCAGCGCCGGGATCTCGCCGTGCTTGGCCGCGACGGCCGCGCCGATCTGGCGGGCGCGGTGCACGAGGATGTCGGAGCGGTGGTCGGCCGGCAGGTCGAGGATGGCCTCCTGGCCGGCCGCCAGCGCGGCGTCCGGGTGGCCGGCGTGCAGTTTGCACATCGCACGGTCGAGGCGCACCAGGGTCAGGTCGACGCGGTCGGTGGGCGAGTAGAGGGTGAGGGCGTGGCTGAGCACCTCGTCACCGTGCTTGTGGTCGCCGAGGTTGGTGAAGGTGTCGCCCTCGTAGAAGGCCATCTGCCGGTCGGTGAACCCGAACACCAGGTCACTGGTATCGGCCTTGGACAGCTGGTCGAACACCGAACGGCCGCGGACGAGCGCGCGGCGGGCGCTGGGGGCGGCGTCGCCGCGTCCGCGCAGCGCGAGCATGCCGAGCGCACGCGCCTCCACGGCGGGTGCCATGGCGGCGGCGACGCCGGGGGTCCGGCCGGCGAGGTCCTGGGCCTTGCGGGCCAGGTGCAGCGCCTCGCGCGGGTCGCCGTAGTACATCGGCACCAGCGACTCGCGGACGGTCACCCAGGCGCGCAACTGCCGGTCTCCGGTCTCGTCGGCGGCGGTGCGCGCGGTGCGGAAGAACGAGCGGGCCAGCCGGTGGTCGCCAAGATTGATCATGATCAGCCCGGACAGCCCGGCCAGTTGCGCCGCGATCCGGCACAGCCGCTCCTGCAACTCGACCGGCTGCCGCTTGTCGCACATGCGCCGCACCTCGCTGAAGTCCAGCAGGACGTCGCAGAGCATCCGGAGGGACGGGGTCGCCTGGTACTGCCGGCCGTAGCCGTAGGTCGTCTCCTCCCACTGGTCGAGCATGGTCGGCGAGACGGTCGCGCCGACGAGCGTGTCGTCCATCTTGCGGCGCAGGCCGTCGACGGCCCCGAGGAACTGACCGTCGAGCGCCACGCCCGCCCCGGCCAGAAGTTGCAGAAGGGTCCTACGAAGCACGATGTCCTCCTCACCCACGTCAATGGTCAGGGGGCCGTCGGCACGGGCGGGGCCCCGTGCGTCGTTCACGGTCGCCCAGGGACGCTCCTCGGCCCTGGGCACGATCGCCCCGACGAGCGCGTCGGGGTCGGGCGCCGGACGCCGATCCGCGGCGCGCGGCTGGGGGACGCCGGGGGCGCCCGTACGGCCCGCGTGACCGCGGCCGCAGATGCAGGGCCCCTGGTAGTCGAGCGCGTCGGGCTCCACCCAGTACACGGCGCAGAGGTAGTGCAGGTACTCGGGACCGGGTCTTTTGTACCCGCTCTCATAGGCGGACAGCAGCGTCTCCCCGAGCCGGGGCGGCGGCTTGCCGTCGACCTCGTAGAGGGCCCGGACCTGCGCCACGATGTCGGACAGCGCGACCCCGTGGGCAAGGCGGTGCGCCTTGATCCGGCTGGTGCCGAATAACGGCCCGCACTGCTCATGGATGTCCTGCGCGATCCGGACCGGCCCGTGACCTCGCGCAAGGCCGTGCGCACGGATGCGGCGAGCCACGTCCGTTTCTTTCGGGGGGGGATCCGACATCGACTCCGGCCTCCTCATCGTCGTGCCGGGACGCCGTGCCCTGAGGGGAAGAGCGGCCGGCCGTCCCTGCCACGGCGACCGGTCACTGGTTGGCCACGACAGATAATCTCTCGCGCACGCAGCGTAACCCTCGTCACAGTGGCCGCCAAGCGGTTTCGGCGAAGAGGGGCCGACGGGGCGGTCTCCCGCCCCTCACGGGTAGAGATTTTTCCCCCGGGGGAGAGACCCCTTCCTCTGAGGTGGGGCAATCCGGTACCGCGCGGGCCGGACGGGCCCTTGACTCACCAGTGTGAGAATTGCAATTCTCGCTGGGAGTGACCGGACGGATTCAGAGAGTCGATCATATCGGTCGGCACATGGTCGGTGCTCGCTCATGGAGGGGGTGGTGAAGGTGGCCAGCGACAGACGCGTCAGCCACCTGGAGGAGCTGGAGCACGAACTCGACACGCAGGGGCTCGTCGCCCGCGTCGTCCGGACCCGCTCGGGCCCGGCCTTCTTGCGGGTCGTCAACCCGGAGGCCGCGAGCCTCGCGGAGGACGTCACCTGCGCGCCGGCCCCCGAGGGCAAGGACCACTACTTCTGGTGGTCGTGGGGGGAGCGCATGCACCGCGTGGACGACGTCGGCGGCGCCGCCATGAAGCTGGCGCACGTCCTGCAGCCGCTCGGTCGCGAGGCGGGCGGCCACCACTGAACACGACACCTCCTCGATCGAGCACCACCGCACCGGGCTCTTCCTGAGACCGGCGTCCGTCCTGCGGACGCCTCCTCGGCCGGGCGTGTCCCGCGGGCCGTGGCCGGAACGGCGTGGCAGCCGCGGGCCGCGGGGCACGTTCGCCGGACCATCCTCTCCCCCACCGGTCAGCGTCATCTCACCCGGGTGCCGTACGAACCGGTCCGAGCCGTCCCTTACGATCAGGCTCGTACCCGCCGCGAGTCCACTGTGAGGCGGCAAGGCAGCACAATGGCCGGGGAGGGGCTGCACCATGTCACTGGCCGCGTCGTCGATCGCCGCGTCGCTCACCACGTCCACCACGGCACTCGCCGACAGCCCGCTGCTGCCCTGGGCCGAGAAGGGCACCCCCGAGCTGGCCTGCAAGGACCAGACACCGACCACCGCGTGCCGGCTCGTGTGGAACGTCTCGCACAACACCGGCTTCACCGGGTTCTTCGCGACATGGCTCGACAAGCCCCTCACCACCCTCCTGTGGATCATCATCACCTTCGTGGTCGCGCTGATCGTGAAGAACATCGCGCACCGGATGATCACCAAGGTCACCCTGCGGATGGCCGAGGGGACGATGTCGGAGCGGGCCCGGGAACGGTCCCGGACGATCTTCGAGGGCAGCCCCGTCCTGCTGAACAAGCGGCGGGCCCAGCGCGCGCAGACGCTCGGCTCGGTGCTGCGCTCGATCGCGTCCGTCCTGATCATGGGGACGGCCCTGTTCAGCATCCTCGGGTCGCTCGGCCTCAACCTCGCCCCCATCCTGGCCAGCGCGAGCGTCATCGGCGTCGCGGTCGGCTTCGGCGCGCAGAACATCGTCAAGGACCTCCTCGCCGGGCTGTTCATGCTGCTGGAGGACCAGTACGGCGTCGGCGACCTCATCGACGTGGGCAGCGCGAAGGGGACGGTCGAGGCCGTCACGCTGCGGGTCACCCGGATGCGGGACGTCAACGGCATCGTCTGGTACGTCCCGAACGGCGAGATCAAGAAGGTCGGGAACGAGTCGCAGAACTGGGGCCGCGCCGTCCTCGACATCCCCGTCGACATCCGCGAGGACACCGAGAAGGTCAAGGAGATCCTGCAGACCACCGCCGACGAGATGGCCGCGGACTCGCCGTGGCAGGACCTCGTCCTGGAGAAGCCGTCGGTGTGGGGCGTGCAGGCCCTCGCCGGTGACGCCATCGTGATCCGCATGGTGCTGAAGACCGCACCGGGCAAGCAGGGCGACGTCGCCCGCGAGCTGCGCGAACGCGTCAAGCGCGCGTTCGACGATGCGGGCGTCATGGTGGCCACCCCGGCGCCGTAACCGATCAAGGTGGGGATCGGGGGGCATCTCACATAGGGTGGGGAGCGCTATGGCTGAACAGGTGACGTTCTACGAGGCGGTCGGCGGCGAGGAGACCTTTCGCCGGCTGGTGCACCGCTTCTACCGGGGTGTCGCGAGCGACCCCGAGCTTCGTGCCATGTACCCCGAGGAGGATCTCGGGCCCGCCGAGGAGCGGCTGCGGCTGTTCCTGATCCAGTACTGGGGCGGCCCGAACACCTACAGTCAGCGGCGCGGCCATCCGCGGCTGCGGATGCGGCACGTGCCGTTCGTCATCGGCGAGGCCGAGCGGGACGCGTGGCTGCGGCACATGCGGGTCGCGGTGGAGGAACTGGAGCTGCCCGAGCCGCTGGAGAAGCAGCTCTGGGACTATCTCACGATGGCGGCGCGCAGCCTGGTGAACTCCCCCACGTGACCGGCGCGGGGTAATCGGGTAGATCGGCGTGTATGACGCGAATCCCGTGGTGGCGCCACGCCGTCGTGTACGAGGTCTACGTCCGCAGCTTCGCCGACTCCGACGGCGACGGTGAGGGCGACCTCCAGGGGATCCGGTCCCGGCTCGGCCACCTGCGCGACCTCGGCGTGGACGCGCTGTGGCTCACCCCCTTCTACACGTCCCCGCTGGCGGACGGCGGCTACGACGTGGCCGACTACCGCGACGTGGACCCGCGCTTCGGCACGCTTCACGACTTCGACGCCCTGGTGGCGGACGCGCACGCGCACGGGTTGCGGCTGATCATCGATATCGTCCCGAACCACTCGTCCGACCGGCATCCCTGGTTCCGGGAGGCGTTGGCCGCGCCGCCCGGGTCACCTGCGCGGTCGCGTTACATTTTCCGCCCTGGACGGCCAGGGGAACGTCCCGGCGAGATACAGCCCCCGAACGACTGGCCGTCGGCGTTCGGCGGCCCGGCCTGGACGCGGGTGGACGACGGCGAGTGGTACCTGCATCTGTACGCGCGCGAGCAGCCGGACTTCAACTGGCGCAACCCGGAGGTCCGTTCCGAGTTCGAGGAGATCCTGCGGTTCTGGCTCGACCGCGGCGTGGACGGGTTCCGCATCGACGTGGCCGCCGGCCTGGTCAAGGACGAATCGCTCCGCGACCTCAACGGGCGGGACAGCCGCGCCCTGAACGGCCCCGTCTACAGCCGTCCCGAAGTCCACGACGTGTACCGCGGCTGGCGCCGGATCCTGGACGAGTACGACGGCGACCGCATGGCCATAGGCGAGGTGTGGACGGACGGCCCGGAAGACCTCGCGCTCTATCTGCGTCCCGACGAACTGCACCAGGTGTTCCAGTTCGACCTGCAACTGGCTCCGTGGTCGGCGGCGGCATTCCGCGAGGTGATAGACGCCGCGTTGAAGGCCGTCGCGCCCACCGGCACCGCACCCACATGGGTGCTGTCCAGTCACGACTCGATCCGCCACGTGACCCGGTATGAGCGGCCGGAGAGCGTCCCTGGGATCGGACATGCGCGGGCCAAGGCGGCGCTGCTGCTGCTCTTGGCGCTCCCAGGATCGGCCTACCTGTACCAGGGTGAGGAACTCGGCCTGCCCGAGGTGACGGACCTGCCGGACGAGGCCCGGCAGGACCCGATCTTCGAGCGCACGAACGGGGAACTCGCCGGACGGGACGGCTGCCGCGTCCCGCTGCCCTGGTCGGGCGACACCGAACCGTACGGGTTCTCCCCGGGCGGTGTCCGGCCGTGGCTGCCGATGCCGGCGCGGTGGGCGCCGATGACCGCGCAGGCGCAGGCGTCCGACCCGTCCTCCATGCTGACGTGGTATCGCGACGCGCTGGCGCTGCGCCGCCGCCTCCTGGACGACCTGCCGGAGGACATCGACTGGCTCGACTCCCCCGGCACGGCGCTCTGCTTTCGGCGCGGCCCGCTCATATGCGCGCTGAACTGCGGCGAGAACCCGGTGCGCCTCCCGCCCGGCACCCCGCTGCTGACCAGCACGCCGCTCTACGGCGACCTGCTCCCCGGCAACTCCGCCGCCTGGCTCACGCCCTCCTGAGACGCTCACGCGGTGCGCCGGTGCGGGCCAGGGGTCGGGACGCGCACCGGCACACCGCGGGCATTCGGCGGCGGTCTCCGGCTACAGCGGCGGACGCTGGAGCTGGAGCGGGTCGTCGGCGCGCGGAGCCTGCTTGAGGGCCTGCACGCCGGCCTCGACGTCCGCCCAGCGCCGGACGTCCGCCATCGCCTTGGCCTGCTCGTCCGCGGGCAGCCTGGCGATGAGGCGGGCGCTGTGGTTCATGCCGGGCGCCACGTAGACGGCCGAGTCACGGGCGCCCTTGCCGAGGCGGAACGGCTCGGCGCCCCACGGGTCGTTCGCACCGTAGAGGAACAGCATGTGGTTCGAGTTCTGGCGGACCCAGCCGTCGATGTCGCGCATGGCACGGCCGCGGTCGAACCGCATCGGGATGTCACGCGGGACGTAGGTGCGCGGCTGGTAGCTGCTCTCGTAGCGCAGCAGCGGCCGCAGGTGCTTGAACTTGGGCGACGGCCAGCCGAGCTGGGTGCCCGCCTGGTAGTAGTACGGGATGTACGGCTCAAGCCCCTGGTCGCTGTAGAAGGACAGCCCGGAGACGGTGTCGAGCGACTCGTAGAGCGCGTCGTCGGAGGCGTCCACCGGCGGCAGGGACGCGCAGTCGGACTGCAGGCTGTACTGCCAGAAGCCCCACTCGTAGTCCATCACCGAGTTCTCGAACGCGCGGTCCTGCGTACGGAGGATGGTGAACGTGAGGCCCTGCCTGTCCGCGGCGGCCTTGAAGCGCTTGAGCATCTCGGGGCGGCGTTCGAGGAACTTGCGCGCGAGCGCCTTGAGGTGCGCGCGGCATCCGGGGTCGCTGCCGACCGTCTTGAAGAACTTGTCGTAGGCGATGTCGTCGTTGTTGTCGACGTCGTTGGGCGCGACGTACACGACGCTGCCGTCCACGTCGTGCGGGTAGAAGCGCTTGTGGTAGACGGCCGTCATGCCGCCCTTGCTCGCGCCCGTCGAGATCCACTTGCCCTGGTAGATGGTCTTGAGTGCGCCGATGAGGCGGTGCTCGTCGGTGGCGGCCTGCCAGATCGTGTCCTTCTTCCAGTCCGCCGGCTCGGGACGGGACGGGGTGAAGTACCGGTACTCGACCGAGATCTGGTTGCCGTCGACCAGTGCCGTCGGCTCGGAGGTGAACATCACTTCCGGCGTGTGGTAGCCGCTGGTGTAGAGCACCATGGGCTTGTCCGCCGACTTGTGCTGCAGCATGACGCGCTGCTCGAACCACTGCCCCCCGGGGTTGCGGTGGTCGACGGGCTGCCGGTATTCGAGCCAGAACCAGCGGGTGCCGGGAATCTTCGAGGTCTTCTCCGTCACCTGCATTCCGGGAATCGCCTTGAGCTGGGCGAGAATGTCGCCCGCCTCGGCCGCACCCGCCCGCGCGGTGACCGCCGCCTGCGCCGCGGTGGCGCCGGCTCCGGTCATTCCCGCGGCGAGCAGCAGTGCCATCGCTCCTCGTGAGACGCGCCGCATTGTGCCCCTTTCACGTGGGTTCTCCACATTCGCGTCGCGACACTAGAGGAAAAGGGGGCGGAAAGCGGATTGCTGTCGCGCTTGTTACCTATCCGTGACGGCTCGGCTGTCGCCGGGCTGATCAGGACGGGGCACCGTTTACCCCGGCGAGCGCCGTCATGCGGTGGGCGCCACGTAACGCCCGATGAACTCCCGCTCCTCCGGGGTGAAGCGCCGCAGCCGGTTCGACTCGACGTCGAACGCGACGAGCGTCGAGGTCGCCTCCGCGTACACGTTCTCGTCGTCCCGCACCTCGTAGGCCAGCTTGAACGAGGCCGCGCGGGCCTCGGTCACCCACGTCTCCACGCGGATCGGGTAGACGGTCGGCAGCAGCGGCAGCCGGTAGTCGATCTCGTGCCGCGCGATCACCATGCCGCGGACGGGCTTCTCGCCCTTGCGCACCGGGTCGCCGTGGAACATCTCCAGCCGCGCGTCCTCCAGGTAGCCGAGGAACTTGACGTTGTTCACATGGCCCTGGGAGTCGATGTCACCGAACCGGATGTTGAACTCGTAGACGTGCCGGTACTCGGCCGGAGGCATCCGCTGCATGTCCTCGCCCGGGGTTTGGGAACAGGGGTCGGCCCGATGTTACCCGTCGCGGAAGGCGCCCGGTGGGAGGCCGGCGGCGGCGGTCCTGAGCAGGGCGACGAACTCCGCCAGGCAGGTGATGCACTGGGCGGCGTGGCGGCTCGACTCCTGGATCTGCGTGTCGCTGAGGACCCCGTCCGCGGGGACGGTCTCCCGGACGTGCGTGCACCGATCCTTCCCCGTCCGCCCGAGGGCGGGGGGACGCGGCGGCGACTCCCGCCGGCCTGCACTGATACGGCAAGTCAAGATCGAAACAGAATGGAAACTCTCGAAACAGACAACCATTCAAAATCGCCACGAACCAAATTCGGCTCGCTCGCGTCAGGGGTGCGCGAAATACGCGCGTGCTCAGCGCGACGGCCGCGTGATCGGCGGGATCACGCGGCCGTCGGGGAAGCGGGGGCGGTCAGTCGCGGGTGAGCTTGCGGTGGGTCACCCGGTGCGGACGGGCGGCCTCGGCGCCGAGACGCTCGATCTTGTTCTTCTCGTAGTCGGCGAAGTTGCCCTCGAACCAGAACCAGTTCGAGCCCTCCTCCCACGCGAGGATGTGAGTGGCGATGCGGTCCAGGAACCACCGGTCGTGCGAGGTGATCACGGCGCAGCCGGGGAATTCGAGGAGCGCGTTCTCCAGGCTGGACAGGGTGTCGGTGTCCAGGTCGTTGGTCGGCTCGTCCAGCAGGAGGACGTTGCCGCCCTGCTTGAGGGTCAGCGCCAGGTTGAGGCGGTTGCGCTCACCGCCCGACAGGACGCCCGCAGGCTTCTGCTGGTCGGGGCCCTTGAAACCGAACGCCGCGACGTAGGCGCGGGACGGCATCTCGACCTGGCCGACATTGATGTGGTCGAGACCGTCCGAGACGACCTCCCACACCGTCTTCTTGGGGTCGATGCCACCGCGGCTCTGGTCGACATAGGAGACCTTGACGGTCTCGCCGAGGCGCAGTTCGCCCGCGTCCGGCTGCTCCTCCCCGACGATCATGCGGAAGAGCGTGGTCTTGCCGACGCCGTTCGGGCCGATGATGCCGACGATGCCGTTCGGGGGCAGGTTGAACGACAGGTCGTCCATCAGGAGGCGGTCGTCGAACCCCTTCGTGAGCTTGTCGGCGACGATCACCGTGTTGCCGAGGCGCGGGCCCGGCGGGATCTGGATCTCCTCGAAGTCGAGCTTGCGGTGCTTGGCGGCCTCGGCGGCCATCTCCTCATACCGCTCCAGACGGGCCTTGCTCTTGGTCTGCCGCGCCTTGGGGTTGGACCGCACCCACTCCAGTTCGTCCTGGAGTCGCTTCTTGCGCTTGGCGTCCTTGTTGCCCTCGACCTTGAGCCGGTCGGCCTTCTTCTCCAGGTAGGTGGAGTAGTTGCCCTCATAGGGGTAGCAGCGGCCCCGGTCGAGCTCCAGGATCCAGGTGGCGACGTTGTCGAGGAAGTACCGGTCGTGGGTGACGGCCAGGACGGTGCCCTCGTACTTGGCCAGGAACTGCTCCAGCCACTGCACGCTCTCCGCGTCCAGGTGGTTGGTGGGCTCGTCCAGCAGCAGCAGGTCGGGGGCTTCGAGCAGGAGCTTGCACAGCGCGACGCGGCGGCGCTCACCACCCGACAGCTTCGTCACCTCGGCGTCCGGCGGCGGGCAGCGCAGCGCGTCCATCGCCTGTTCGAGCTGGCTGTCGAGGTCCCACCCGTTGCGGTGGTCGAGCTGCTCCTGGAGCTTGCCCATCTCCTCCATCAGCTCGTCGGAGTAGTCCGTCGCCATCTTCTCGGCGATCTCGTTGAACCGGTCGAGCATCGCCTTGGTCTCGGCGACACCCTCCTGCACGTTCCCGAGGACGTCCTTCTCCTCGTTCAGCGGGGGCTCCTGCTGGAGCATGCCGACGGTGAAGCCCGGCATGAGGCGCGCGTCGCCGTTGGAGGGCTGTTCCAGACCGGCCATCATCCGCAGCAGCGTCGACTTACCGGTGCCGTTCGGCCCCAGGACGCCGATCTTCGCGCCCGGAAGGAAATGCAGGGTGACGTCGTCCAGGACGACCTTGTCGCCATGTGCCTTGCGCACACGCTGCATCGTGTAGATGTACTCGGCCATGCCTTAAGACTAGGGGGTCCGCGAGGCTGTTTTTCGCGTCGCCCCAGCCCGGCCCGCCGGTTTCAGGCGCCGGACGCCGCGGGACCGTCCAGAGCGGGGAGGCACACCCGGTCACGGCCGGACGACTTGGCGCGGTACAGAGCCAGGTCGGCGGCGGCCAAGAGCTCAAGAAGGTCCTGGCCGTGGGTGCGGAACAGGGCGACCCCAACGGAGACCGTGACCGTGACCGTGCCCTCCTCCGTGGGGACGGCCAGCCTGCGGACACGGCCGCGCAGGCGTTCGGCCACCCGGCACGCCTCCACCGTGTCGGCACCCGGCAGCAGGACGACGAACTCCTCCCCGCCGAACCTCCCCACCACGTCGTAGTCGCGGAGCTGGTGGCAGAGGGTGCTGGCCACCCCGACCAGGACCTGGTCGCCGATCAGGTGGCCGTGGGTGTCGTTCACGCGCTTGAAGTGGTCGATGTCGATCAGCAGCAGGGCCACGGCGCCGTGGCCGCGCTGGGCCCTCGACAACTCGGTGTCGGCCTCCCGCTGCCAGGCCGCGGCGTTCAGGAGGCCCGTCTTGGCGTCCGTCCGGGCGGCGGCCTGGAGCTGCTGGTACATCAGGCTGCGCTGCAGGAGCACCACGGGGGGCAGCGCGAGGAGCAGGAGACCGAGGGACAGCGCACTGGTGATCGCCACGAGGACGCCCACGCAGAGTTCCACCACGTCCAGCAGCAGGCTTTCCCGGGTCCACAGGACGTCCCGCCACCGGCTCTCGGGGTTCGCCGCGTGGGCCGCCACGGCGACCAGCGCCGCGTTCACCACGGTGAACAGGGCCGCGCAGCCCAAGGCGGCGGGGATGCCCGGATAGGCCTCGACGACCCAACGCGGCGCCCCCTCCAGCGGATCGGGCACCACCAGATGGAACACCACGGACGCGCACGCGCCGGCGATGCCCAGTGCCGCGGCGACCAGCGCCCGCCGGTAGGCCAGCGTGCGGCGCACCCGGAACTGCAGCAGCGCCTGAAGCGGCACCGGGATCAGCAGGGCGTACACCGGCGGCAGCAGCAGCGCCACCGGCAGCCACCAGGCCGACAGCAGGTCGCGGGCGACACCGGCGGGCATGCCCAGCCGCCGGGTCGCCTCGATGCACACCGCCCCGCACGCCAGCAGGGCCGCGAACGTCATCAGGTCATCGCCCCGGAACGGGGTCGTCAGCAACCCCGCCACGGTGAGCCCCAGATGAACGGCCACGACCACCGGCACATAGACCACGAGCAGGGACGGACGCCCCCATCGCGCCCGGCGACCCGGCCTGCCGGCCAGCTCCCCACCACGGTCCTCGGCGGACGACTGCACAGCCGTCATCCTTCCCCCTTACGCGCCTCACGATGTGTAACACGATAGTTGCAACGCGTGCGGAACGGACGTGAAACGGGTACCTTCGGGACGGCACATGCCGGCGACCGACCGGTCACCGGCATCGGGACCGCGAAATCGCGGTGCTCAGCACGTCCGCGGGGGAATCCGAGGGGGAATCGCCATGCGCGCCGTCTCCTGGATCTGACCGGAGCGTACGCCCCTGACCGCCCCGCCCCTGACGGCGGGGGCGCCGACCGCCACCGGCCCGCCGGCCGCAACCCGCCGAACCGGCCTCGCCGGGACGCCGCGGGCGGCCGGCACTCCGCCGATATCGCGGCATCGGCGGTGCCGGGTCAGGCGGCCTTGGGCTCCTCCTCTTCCGCCGGAGCCGTCAGGGCCCACTGGTCGGCGGTTTCACGGGCCAGCCTGCGGTCTTCGTCGGTGAGGGGGCCGCTGCGCTGGGCGGGGCGGAAGTCGACGGTGCCGCGGTTCAGGTCGGGCCCCACCGTCGTGGCCTCGACCTCGGCGGAGAAGCGCCACTGGTCGTCGCGCTCGTACTGGCGGACGCGCAGGCGGCCCGTGACCAGGACGGGGGTGCCCCGCTGGAGTTCGGAGGCGTTGACGTTGTCCGCGAGGTGCCGCCAGCAGTTGACGGTCACGAACAGTGACTCGTCGTCCTGCCACTGGTTGGTCTGCCGGTCGAAACGGCGGGGCGTGCAGCCGACCCTCAACGACAGGAAGGGCGTTCCGTTGGCGGTTACGGCGTAGCGGGGCTCCGCGGCGACCCAGCCGGTGATGGTGACATGTGCCTCGTTCACTGCGACCTCCATCGTCTCGCTTACGCGTCAACGGTGGCGCGGCGCGGGCGGGCGGCGAAGGTCTTCGTGGAACTGTGGATAACTCAGCGGCCCAGAGCCACGTCCACGTCCTGGCGGAAGCGGGCGTAGACCTCCAGGTCGTCCTCGATGGGCTCGATGACCTTCTCGAACGCGACGCGTTCGATGCCCTGGCGCATGTGATGTTCCATCTTGTCGCCGTGTTTGGCGGACGACAGCGCGACCAGGTTGCGGCAGGCGGATGCCGTGAGCCACCCCATCCCGAGCGTGCACACCACGAGGACGGCCACGTACGGGATCAGGCCGGCCTGCCCGATGAGGCCGCTCCGGTCCTCGCCGTCGGCGCCCAGCAGGCCGTAGGCGACGAGGAAGCCGATCCACACGACGCTGAGGACGGCCACCAGGACGAGGAAGTACTGCCAGGTCTTGACCAGCCACCACCAGCGCGGCACCGCGTTGAACGCGGGCAGCGCCCCCTTCAGCGACTCGCCGAGCGCCTCGGGGATCTCGGTCGCGTGGGAGCGGGCCGCCGCGCGCACGGACCGCCCCCAGTGGGCCGGCAGTTCGGTGGCCACTCCCCCGGTGACGGCCTGCAGCGCGTTGTCGACGTCGCCCTGCTGGGCGCCGACCGGGCCGGTGAAGGCGCCCCGGAGTTCCTCGCGCAGTTCGGTGAGGCGCATCCGGCGCAGGGGGTCCGACCGCAGCCGGGCGATCATGGCGGCGACGGGCCAGCCGACGAAGTCGGCGGCGCGCAGCTCGTAGGCGCTCTCCATGGCCTCGGCGACGGCCGGCGCGCCGGCGGCGTCCGTCAGGGCCTGGATCAGCTCGGCGCGGCGGTTCTCCTCGACGGTGGTGGGCGGCTCGGCGTCGAAGCGGTAGGCGGTGAAACGCTCGGCGACCCGGTCGACGTCGGCGGAGAGGCGCTGGGCACGGGCGCGGCGGGCGGCGACGGTGTCGATGAGGACCTCGCGGAAGCCGTGGACGCCGTCCTCGGCCACCGCGGACGCCGTCACGATCCGCGGGTCGGCGAGGCCCTCGGCCTCCAGGAGGCGGCGCAGGTCGGCGACGCAGTCCTCGATCTCGTGCGGGGCGAGCCGGTCGACCTGGTTGAGGACGATCAGGGTGACGCCGGTGTGCCGGGCGAACGGGACGATGTAGTTGCGGTGCAGGGCCGCGTCGGCGTACTTCTGCGGGTCGACGACCCAGACGAGCAGGTCGGCGATGGCGACGAACCGGTCGACCTCGGCACGGTGCACGGCCTGGATGGAGTCGTGGTCGGGCAGGTCGATCAGGACGAGGCCCTGCAGGCCGGCGTCGCCCCGCTCCAGGTCGAGGGCGCTGGCACGGGCGTAGCGGTGCTGCTTGTCGACGTCGAGCCAGTCGAGCAGCGGCCCGGCACCGTCCAGCCCCCAGACGCAGGAGTGCGCCTTGGACGTCATCGGGCGGCGCAGCCCGGTGGGTGACAGCTCCAGCCCGCAGATGGCGTTGAACAGGGACGACTTGCCGCTGCCGGTGCCGCCGGCGAGGGTGACGACGGTGTGCTCACCGGACAGCCGCAGCCGCTGCCCGGCCCGGTCGAGCAGCACGCCGGCCTCCTCCAGGACGGGCTGGTCGAGCCGCCCGACGCCGGCCCGGACGAGCCGTTCGAGGCCGCCCAGCCGGTCGACCAGCCCGGGCGGGCCGGCGGACGCCGCGGCGGGCGCGGACCCGTTCGCGCCGAGGGACGGAACGCCGCCGGTTCCCGCCGGCGAGTTCGCGGGGAGGGCCGAGGTGGTCATCGGGCAACCTCAAGGTTGTAGGTGGCCTGGTACAGCTGTACGGGGACGGTCTCGTCGGGGATGCCCGCGGAGTCGAGCACCTGCCCGAACCGGATGGCCTCCTCATCGAACAGCATCCCGATGCGGCTGCGCAGGTCGGCGCGGGCCTTGGCGCCCATGCCGCGCAGCGACTCGGCGCCGAACAGCGCCTTGAGCAGCCGCTGCGGGACGGCGCTGTTGCCGCCCTCGACCGCGACGTCGGACGTGCCGTAGCCGAGCAGGCCGATCATCAGGACGAGCGAGACCGCCTCGGTGTCGAAGGAGACCAGCTTCGCGACCGAGCGCTTGGTGACGCCCTCGGTGCGGATCAGCTCCTGGACGTGGTCCTGCCAGGAGCTGACGGCCCGGGTGACGCGGCGCGACAACTCCGGGGAGACGTGCGCGAGGTCGCCCTCCATCCCGGCGAGGACCTGGGCCCCGGCCGGGTGGGCGCGCCAGCGCTCCAGGACCTGTTCGGCACCGTGCTCCGCGGACGCCATGATCAGTGATTCGAGCCCGCTGCGCAGCGCCGCCTTGAGCGCGCGCACCCGGGCCGGGCTGCGGCGGGCGGCCCGCCGGCTCGCGGCGCGGCC
>NZ_BCQQ01000076.1 GCF_001552155.1 Actinomadura formosensis NBRC 14204
CAGGGCCCTGGCCACCGCCACCCCCGCCCACCCCGCCCCGGTGGTCGAAGGCGAACTGGTCCGGCTGCCGGACGCGCTCGCCGCCCTGGACGAGGCCCTGGCGCGCACCGGCGATCCATGGCTGCGCTCCCGGGCGCACCGGCTGCGCGCGGACCTGCTCGACCCGCCCGACCCGCTGCGCACTCCGCTCATGCGCATCCACGGCGACCTGCACGCCGGCCAGATCCTCCGGTGGCGCGGGGGCCACGCGGTGATCGACTTCGACGGCAACCCGGTGCTCGCCGGCTCCGGCGGCGGGCGGCCCGCCGCCGACCTGCTGCCCGCGGCCCGGGACGTCGCGCAGCTGCTGACCAGCCTGGAGCATGTCGGCCAGGTGGCCCGCGAACGCCGCGGGCACGACGCCACGGGCTGGGTCGCGGCGGCGCGGGCGGATTTCCTCGCGGCCTACGGCGCCCCCGAGTTCTTCGACGAGCGCCTGGTCAGGGCGTTCTCGATCGAGCAGGAGTGCCGGGAACTGATCTACGCCGCCCGGTTCCTCCCCCGTTGGCGCTACGCCCCGCTGGGCGTGCTGCGCTCCTGGTACGACCACTGACGCCACACTGGAGACCACCGATGCACCCGGACCTGTTCCGCGCCGACCTCGAAGCCAAGCCCGCGGCCCTGGCCGCACTCGCCGACGCCCTGCGCGGGGGCGACCCGTTCGCCTCCCTCGGGGACGTCCGGCGGGTGGCCTTCCTGGGCATGGGCAGCTCCCGCTACGCCGCCACGGTCGCGGCCCACCGCCTGCGCCGCGCCGGGATCGACGCGGTGGCCGACTACGCCTCGGCCCTCCCCGTCCCCGAACCGCCCGGCACCCTCACCGTCGCGATCTCGGCGTCCGGGGCCAGCCGGGAGGTGCTGGACGCGCTGGCCGTCCGCGGCGGCGGGCACGTGGCGCTCACCAACGTCGCGGACTCGCCCGTGACCGAGGGCGCGTCCCTGGTCGTGCCGATGCTCGCGGGCGAGGAGAAGGGCGGGGTGGCCTGCCGGTCGTTCCAGCACACCCTGGGGCTGCTGCTCGCCCTGGAGCGGCGGCTGACCGGGGCGGCCCTCGATCTGCCCGGCCTGCTGCTCAAGGCCGCCGAGGCCAGCGCCGACCTGCTGGAGCGCCGATGGCTCGACGACGTGCTCCCCCTGCTGGACGGGCCCGACGGCGTCTACACGATCGCACCGTACGAACGGATCTCGTCCGCGGAACAGTCGGCCCTGATGCTGCGGGAGGGGCCGCGGCGGCCCGCCGACGCCTGCGAGACCGGCGACTGGTCCCATGTCGACGTCTACCTGACCAAGACCCGCGACTACCGGGCCCTGCTGTTCCCCGGCTCGCGCTACGACGCCCAGGCCATGGACTGGATCAAGCGGCGCGGTTCGACCGTCGTCACCGTCGGCGCGCCGGTCGGCGGCGCCCGCGCCGCCGTGCGCTACCGGCACGACGGCGAGGCCGACGTGGCCCTCCTGGCCGAGACACTGGTCGCCGAACTGGTCGCCGCCGCCTGGTGGCGGTAGCCCTGTTTGAAGTCCCGTTCAAATCCTTGCCGGGCGGCGGGGCGGGCGGGCGGCCATGGAACGCGGCGCTCGGATCACCGGGCTTTCGGGGTGGTGCCGGCGGCCCTGGGCTTGCGCGCCGGCTCGGGCGCGGGACGCAGCGGGTGCCCGGTGGCCTGCCGGGCGTAGTCCAGGATCAGCTCCGCCGCCTCGTCCGGCCCGATCAGCGGATGCCTGGCCACGATCCGGTAGCCGTAGGCGTCCTCCAAGGCCACGAGGTTGCGGGCGATCGTCTGCGAGTCTCCCGACAGGGTGAACGCGCCCTGGGCCCGGCCGGTCTCCAGGATCATCTGGTACATCGTCACCTGGCGGTCGTAGAGCGTGGTCAGCAAGGTGGCGTAGACGCGGTTGCGTCCCGCCGAGCCGCCGAGTTCGCACAGCAGCCGGACGTCGTCGTCGTCCGGGCTCGACGGCAGGCCGGAGCGGATGGTGACGACCAGCTTCTCCGCCGGGTCGGCGATCGAGGCGATCTTCTTCATCCGCAGGTCGTAGAAGCGCTCCATGCCCGCGTGGTGCGCCTCGAGCAGCAGGTCGTTGAGGTCGGGGTAGTGGTACAGGACCGCACCCGAGGTCAGCCCCGCCGCCTCGGCCACCTGGTTGAGGTGGACCGCGTCGGTGCCGTACTGCACGATCGCCCTTCGCGCGGCCTCGATGAGGTCCTGGCGCCGCTCGGTCTTCCTCTTACGCGTGGCCATGGCTCCCCATTCTCGGTTCTCCCAGGTGTTGACGTGGCGCCCTCGATACTATTTGAATCCTTCTTCAAAAGAGCCTCCCCTCTTGGGGCGACACCGGGAGCCACCATGGCCGATGAGCTGACGGTCCTGTTCATGCCGGAGAGCGCCTACGGGCCGACCAACAACTGCGTGGGCATCGGCGACGTCCTGCGCAGGCGCGGGCACCGTGTCGTCTTCGCCGCCGAGGCGTCGTGGAAGGGCAAGCTCGCGCCGCTGGGCTTCGAAGAGGACCTGGTCGACCTCACCCCTCCGGCCGAGGACGCCGCCGAGCAGGACGCGGGCCAGTTCTGGAAGGACTTCATCCGCGACACCGCGCCGGAGTTCCGCAAACCCACCTTCGAGCAGCTGGACACCTGGATCAAGCCCGTCTGGGAAGAGCTCATCTCCGGCGCGAAGTACTGCGAGCCCCGGCTCAAAGAGATCATCGGGCGGGTGCGGCCGGACGTGATCGTCGAGGACAACGTGGTGTGCTTCCCCGCCCTCACCACGGCGGGCGTGCCGTTCGTCCGGATCGTCTCCTGCAACCCGCTGGAGGTGAAGTCTCCCGAGGTCCCGCCGCCCTTCTCCGGCTACCCGATCGACGACCGGTCGCGCTGGCGGGACTTCGCCGCCGAGTACGACCGCACCCACCGGGCGCTCTGGGAGGAGTTCTCCGCCTGGTGCGTCGCCCAGGGCGCACGGCCGCTTCCCGAACTGGAGTTCATCCACGAAGGCGACCTCAACCTCTACGTCTACCCCGAGGCCGCCGACTATCCGCGCGAACTCGGAGCGGCCTGGCACCGCCTCGACTCCTCGGTGCGCGCCACCGACGACTCGTTCGAACTGCCCGGCGAGCTCCGTACCGGCGAGGGCGCGCTGATCTACTTCTCGCTCGGCTCGCTCGGCTCGGCCGACATCGAACTGATGCGGCGGGTGATCTCCGTGCTCGGCGCGACCCCGCACCGCTACATCGTCTCCAAGGGCCCGCTGCACGAGGAGATCGACCTGCCCGGCAACATGTGGGGCGCGGAGTTCGTCCCGCAGACGCAGGTGATCCCGCTGGTCGACCTGGTGATCACGCACGGCGGCAACAACACCACCACCGAGAGTCTGCACTTCGGCAAGCCGATGGTCCTGCTGCCGCTGTTCTGGGACCAGTACGACAACGCCCAGCGCGTCGACGAACTGGGCCTCGGCGTCCGGCTCGACACCTACCGCTTCTCCGCCGAGCAGCTCACCGGGGCGATCGACGGGCTGCTCGGCGACACCGCGCTCCGCGAGCGGCTCGGCAAGACCGGGGCCGAGATCCGCGCCCGCGACGGTGTCACCCTCGCCGCCGACCTGATCGAACGCGCGGCCCGCGCGTGAGCTTCGTTCCCGGTGCCGCCGGGGGCGCCCGGCCGGCGGTCTTCTGGACCGACCGGCCAGGGCGTCCCGGCCCCTTCCCGCCGCTCGCCGGCGCCACCGGCGCCGATCTCGTCATCGTCGGCGGCGGTTACACCGGCCTGTGGGCCGCGATCCTCGCCAAGGAGGAGAACCCCGGCGCCGATGTGCTGCTCCTGGAGGCCGCGACGATCGGCTTCGGCGGCAGCGGCCGCAACGGCGGCTTCGTCTCCGACTCCCTCACCCACGGCATGGCCCACGGCGTCTCCCGCTGGCCCTCCGAGATGCCCGCACTGGTCAGGCTCGGCCGCGAGAACCTCCGCGACCTGGCCGCCACCCTCGACCGGCACGGCATCGACGCCGGCCTGCGTCTCACCGGCAAGACGACGGTCGCCGTCGCCCCGCACCAGGTCGCCGAACTGCGCGCCCTGCAGCGGCTCCACCTGGACTACGGCGACGACGCCGCCTGGCTGGACGCCGAGGAGATGCGGGCCGACGTCCGCTCCCCCACCTATCTGGGCGGCCTGCGCGTCCGCAACACCGGCGGCCTCGTCGACCCCGGCAAGCTCGTCTTCGGCCTCACCGAGATCGCGGCCCGCCTCGGCGTCCGCATCCACGAACACACCGTGGTCACCGGCTTCACCCGCCATCGGAGCGGAGTCGCCGTCGACACCATCGCCGGTCCCGGCGGGACGGCGGCGGGTACCGTCCTGGCGGGACAGGCCCTGGTGGCCACGAACGCCTATCCGGCGCCGTTGAGGCGGCTGCGGCATCTCGTGCTGCCCGTCTGGGACTACGTACTGGTGACCGAACCGCTCACAGCCGCTCAGCTCGCATCGATCGGGTGGACGCAACGGCAGGGGGTCACCGACGCGGGCAACCAGTTCCACTACTACCGGCTCACGGCCGACGACCGGATCCTGTTCGGCGGGTACGACGCGATCTACCACCGGGGCGGCGGGGTCGGGGAGCACCTCGCGCAGCGGGCGTCGTCGCACGATCTGCTGGCGCGGCACTTCCGGGAGACGTTCCCGCAGCTCCGGCCGGTCGCCTTCAGCCACAGGTGGGGTGGCGCCATCGATTCGACCAGCCGGTTCACCGCCACGTTCGGGACGGCGCTCGGCGGGCGGGTCGGGTACGCGGTCGGGTACACCGGGCTCGGCGTCGCGGCGTCCCGGTTCGGCGCACAGGTCGCGCTGGACCTGCTGGCCCGGCGGCGCACCGAACGCACCGAACTGCGGATGGTGCGCCGGCCCCCGCTGCCGTTCCCGCCCGAGCCGCTGCGGTGGCCCGTCGTCGAGGTGACGCGCCGGGCCCTGGTACGCGCCGACGCACGCGAGGGGCGCCGGGGTCCCTGGCTACGCCTGCTCGACCGTTTCGGCATCGGTTTCAACTCCTGAGGACGCACATTGCGCACGTTGATCAATCCCGCCACCGGCCGGGCCCTCGCCGAGCTCGCGGACACGCCGGCCGGTGAGCTGCCGGCGATCGTCGCCGCCGCCAGGAGCGCCCAGGAGATCTGGAAGGACGTGACACCCGGCGAGCGCGCGCGGGTGCTGCTGCGCCTGGCCGACCTGGTCGAGGCGAACTCCGCCGAGCTGACCCGGCTGGAGGTCGAGGAGACCGGCAAGCCGGCACCGGTGTTCCGGGACGGCGAGCTGCCCTTCGCCGCCGACAATCTGCGGTTCTTCGCGGGCGCCGCCCGGTCCCTGGACGGCACCGGCGCGGGCCTGTTCAGCGCGGGCTACACCTCGATGCTGGTGCGCCGCCCGGTCGGCGTGGTCGCCTCGATCGCCCCCTGGAACTTCCCGCTGGTCATGGCCGTGTGGAAGGTGGGTCCCGCGGTCGCGGCGGGCAACGCGGTGATCATCAAGCCCGCTCCGAACACCCCGCGGGCGACGCTCCGCCTGGCCGAGCTGATCGTCGAGGCGGGCGCGCCGCACGGTCTGGTCCAGGTCGTCCTCGGCGACGCGGGGGTCGGGGAGGCCCTGGTCACCGACCCCGGCGTGGACATGGTGAGCGTCACCGGCTCGACCGCCACCGGGAAGGCCGTCATGCGCGGTGCGGTCGAGGGCGTCAAGCGGGTCCACCTGGAGCTCGGCGGCAAGGCGCCCGCGCTGGTCTTCCCCGACGCCGATCTGGAGCAGATGGCCGCGGGCCTGGCGATGGGCACCACCTACAACACCGGCCAGGACTGCACCGCCGCCACCCGCGTCTACGCCGCCCGCGAGTCGTTCGACGCCGTCGTGGACGCCCTGCGGACGGCGGTCTCCTCGGTGCGTCCGGGCGACCCCTGGGCCGACGGCACCGACATCGGCCCGCTGATCTCCGCCGCGCACCGCGACCGGGTGGACGGCTTCGTCCGGCGTGCGGTCGCCGCGGGCGCGCGGGCCCTGTGCGGCGGCGCCCCGCTCGACGGCCCCGGCTACTACTACGCGCCGACCCTTCTCGTCGGCGCCGCCCAGGACAGCGAGATCGTCCAGGGCGAGGTCTTCGGCCCGGTCCTCGTCGTCCTGCCCTTCGACCACGAAGACGAGGCCGTCCGCCTGGCCAACGGCACCCCCTACGGTCTGGCCTCCTCGGTATGGACCGCCGACGTCTCCCGCGCCCTGCGCGTCGCCCACCGTCTCGACGCCGGCGTCACCTGGATCAACGACCACCTGCCGATCGCCTCCGAGGCCCCGCACGGCGGCGTCAAGGGCAGCGGCTTCGGCAAGGACATGAGCCAGGAGTCGGTCGCCGAGTACTCGGTCACCCGGCACATCATGCTCAAACACGCCGCTCCCGAGTCCCGCGACGCCTTCCGCCCGGCCTGACGTCCCCGCCGCCGGCACGAAATCCATGAACCAGGGCTTTGGACATTACTCCGGCAAAGCCGATGCGACTCCCGAAGAAGCCGAACTAAAAACTTACTTCCCGGCCATATTTCGAGTCTGTACATTTGGACGAACTTGATCATCAGAAAACTACTCAGCGAATGCGGAGCATCACACGATGGCCCTCGACACCGAGCAGGAAGTAGCGATGTTCACCGCCCGCCCTTCTGATGGCGCACGTGAGTGACCGATGCCCGGGGGAGACGCACTCGCAGGTGACGCCTTTCACGAAACCGACCTGCGTCGTTTGGGCCGGGTGATCCGTCATGCTCGGCAGGCGTCGATCACGCCCGTCGCGGAACTCGTGGGTCCCGTCCGGCCGGGCGGTGCGGCCGCCCGGCTGACCGAGGACCACTGCGTGTTCGACCACTGCGCGGTGCTGCTCTTACCCCGGTCGCTCACGGCCGGGCTGGAGTATCTGGAACGACGGGGGCTGGCGCCGACGCCGCCGGTGCCGAGCACGGTGGTCCGCCGCCGGCTGATCGAGCGGTACGGGCTCGGACCGGAGGACTGCGACATCCACATCACGCGCCTCCAACTGGAACTGCCGAGCGGGCAACGGCACCCCGCGGTCGAGGTGTTCCTGTTCCCCCGCACCTGTCCGGAGCTGGACGACCGCATCGAGAGGTCGGAAATCGCCCACGGCTTCGAAGACCACACCGCGTTCACCGTGGCCCACCCCGACCCGCCGCTGCTGGCCAGGCTGGTCGCCGCCTGGCGGCGCGAGGGGGGACTGCACTGGGAGGGCGGCGGGTACAACCCCCGCGAGGGCGGCCCCCGGGGAACCACCGTCATGTACTTCGTCCGATCGCCCGCGAACCCCTCAGGCCGGCGCCGGTTCGAGCTGCACTGCGCCGGTGACCTGACCTCCTTCATCAGCGGCATCGCGGTGGACGCCGAGACCGTCGGCCACGCCTACACCGCCTGGCGGCGCGCCGTACGAGACCCGCACCCGTCCTGACCGAACATCCCCCGGGAGACACCGTGCGCCGGAGCGAACCCCTCGACCTCAGGAACCTGGCTCTCACCCCGGACCTGCATTCCTATCTCCTCACGCAGGGCAGGATGACGCCCGATCCCCTCCTGGAGGAGCTGATCGATCGCACGTGCGCGCTCGTCCCCGACCAGGCGCACATGGTGGTCGCCCCGGAGGAGGGCGCCCTGCTGACCTTCCTCGTCCGGCTCCTGGGGGCCCGCGACATCGTCGAGGTCGGCACGTTCACCGGCTACTCGGCGCTGTGCCTGGCGCGCGGGCTCCCGGCCGGCGGATCGATCACCACATGCGACGTCTCCGCCGAGTGGACGGCGCTGGCCCGCGAGTTCTGGACCCGGGCGGGCATCGCCGACCGGATCCGCCTCCGGCTGGGCCCCGCGCTGGAGACCCTGCGCGCCCTGCCCCCGGAACCGCACCTGGACCTCGCCTTCATCGACGCCGACAAGCCCGGTTACATCGGCTACTGGGAGGAGCTGGTGCCGCGGCTGCGGCCCGGCGGGCTGCTGCTGGTCGACAACACCCTCTTCAGCGGCCAGGTGATCGAGGACGAGCCCGGCGAGAAGGCCGCGGCCGTCCACGCCTTCAACGAGCACGCCCGCCGGGACGACCGGGTCCAGATGGTGATGCTGCCGATCGCCGACGGCCTGACCATGGCCCGCCGCCTCCCGCCCGCCCGCCTCCCCGCTCCCCCGGGGCCCGCCTGATGCGGGGTCGCATCAGCACAGGATCTGTTTGCCGACGACCTGGCCGCGGCCGAGTTGCTCGTGCAGCCTGGGGGCGTCCTCCAGGGGGGCGCGTTCCGCGATGACCGGTGAGAGCCGTCCGCCGGCCAGCAGATCGAACAGGGCCGTGAGATCCGCCCGGTACCAGTCGGGCCGCCGGTCACGCCATTCGGCCACCTGGTAGATCGTCGCGGTGGGGGCTCCCGGCAACGCGGCCCGGGCGAACACCAGTGCTCCGGCCGCGTAGAACTCCAGGGCCCGGACGAGATCGCGCCGTCCGTGCCGCAGGGACGCGTAGTGGCCGAACATCACCAGCCTGCCGCCGGGACGCAGCAGCCGGTACGAGCGGCGCGAGGTCCGGCCTCCGATACCGTCCAGGACGACGTCGATTCCCCGGGGGGCCAGTTGACGCACCCGTTGCGCGAAATCCTCCCTGGTGTAGTCGATCGCGTGGGCCCCGAGCTCTGACACGATCTCGGTGGAGGCGCCGCCGGCCGTCCCGTACATGTGCAGGCCGGCCAGGCGCCCCAGTTCCAGCGCGGCGGTGCCCACCCCGCCCGCGGCACCGTGCACCAGCACCCGCTCGCCCTCCCGTGCCTTCGCGACGCGGTGGAGCATCTGGTGGGCGGTGACGTAGTTGAGGACGAGGGCGACGGCCTCGGCCGGGTCCAGGTCCGCGGGAACGGGCACCAGGTGAGGCGCCGGAACGCAGACATGATCGGCGTAGGCCCCGAAGACGGTCAGGGCCGCGACGCGCTGCCCGGCGGACAGGCCGGTGACGCCCTCACCGACCGCGTCGACCGTTCCGAGGAGGTCGTATCCCGGTGTGAGCGGCGGGCGCGGACCACCCGGGTAGCCGCCCTCGCGGATGAGGACGTCGGCGAAGCTCACCCCGGCCGCGACGCGTTTCACCCGGACCTCGCCCGAGCAGGGCATCGGCAGCGGCTCCTCGACCAGGCGCATGGCCTCGGGGCCTCCGTACCGCGCGACGACGATCCGCCGCGTCCGCCCCGCCGGCCCGTCCCCGGCCGCGACCGGACGGGCGCGCAGCCGGACGAGCACGGCATCGCCGCCGGAAAGCCGGTTCCGGGGGAAGCGACGCCGGTGGCCCCGCGCCCCCTCGCCGGCGTCCACGCGGCAGGCCAGTGCCTCGCCCACCATCTCCTGCTCCCTTCCGGCGATCAGCAGCCGGACGGCGGCGGGACGGCGCAGGTTGCGCCACCAGGTCTTGCGGCCGGAGCGGCGGACGAGCACGTAGACGCCGCCGTCCCGGCGCGCGTAGACCACCGGGAGCGTGTAGGGCCGGCCGGTACGGCGTCCCGTGACCGTGATGAGGGCGCCGGAGCCGCTCAGCAGCCGATGGGCGCGGGACCGCAGAAGCGCGCCGACGACCGGGTTCGCCACCCGTTCGCGAAGTCTCATGGAACCCGCCCGGTCTGGATCGACGTACTCGTGAAGACGATGTTTCACGGTGCTGCCGGCATGCCGTTATCGGTAACGGCAGGACACTTCATACCCCTTCCGGCCGGAAAGATGATCGGCTGGTTCACCTTTTGTGTTGATGTTCCCTTTCGGTGACGGATATTTCATCATCGGACAACGCCGGGATTGGCCGAAGATATGCCATGTCACCTGCGATGACGCGCGTGCCGAAAACTGCGTCCACGCAAGGATCGGCCGCAGGCGGGCTGGAAGGTCTCCCGGCTCCCGGGAGACCGGGACCGCGGAAGGGCTCGCACGATGGTGAAGACTGTGGCCATGGAATTCTTCTGCTACCACCGCGATCGGCCCGGCTCGATGGCACTGCGCGACGAGCTGCTGGAAGAGCACTGGTCCTACATGGACCGGTACGCGGCGGAGCTGATCGCCCGCGGCCCCACCTTCGCCGCCGGCGACACCCCCACCGGCAGCGTGCACATCGTCGACCTGCCGGACCCGGCGGCCGCCCGCGCGTTCGCCTTCGACGAGCCCGGCTACCAGGCCGGCGTGTACCGGGACGTGCTGCTGCGCCGGTGGCGCAACATGCTGGGGCGCACGATGTGGGACTTCCCCGGTGGCCGGACCGATGGCGACCGGTACCTGGTGCTCGGCCTCGGCTCGGGCCAGGCCGCCGACCTCGACGTGCCGCCCGGCCGGGACGAGCTGATCGCCTACGGGCCGCTGCTGTCCGACGACGGCACCGCATGGCTGGGCACGGCGGCGCTGCTCCGGGCGCCGGACCCGGACACGGCACGCGCCGTCCTGGACCCGAAGCGGTACGCCGATATCGAGGTCCACGCGTGGGAGTTCGGCGGACGGCGGTAACGGCCCTCCCCGTCACCCGTCCGGTTCAGGACGTGCCGGCGATGTTGCGGGCGGGTGATCGGGGGAAGGCTGCCCGTGTGGCCGAGGACGAGCCGGGGGGCACTCCTCCCGAGCCGCTGCTGGAGGTGATCGCCAACCTCGCGCGGTTCCATCACGAGCATGAGAAGTACTACTCCCAGGCGCCGCTGAGGCAGGCGGCCGAGCTCCAGGCCCGGTCCCGGGCGCTGAAGTCGCTGGCCGACCGGTGGAGCACGGTCGATGCGGGCGGACGCTCCGGGACGGTTCCGTTCGCCGGCGCGGAGGATCTGAACGCCCCGGGGCTCGTCGCGGAGTCGGGAATCCTGTTCATGGAGGGCGAGGGCGAACCCGCCGAACTGCTGCGGCTGAAGCGGGACGTCGGGCAGGTCGCCGACGACTACGAGCGGGGCGGCACCTGGCTGGCGCACGCGATGGAACAGGCATGGGAGATCGCCGGGCAGCTCGCCGTCCACCCGGCGCTGGCCGACCTGCTCGGTGAGCGGCACCGCATCATCGCCAACGACTGGCAGTCGGCGGGCCTGCAAACCTTGGTCGCGCGGCTGCTGAGACGCGCCCTTGAGGTACTGGCCCGCGTCGACTTCTCGCCCGCGGCGCTCCGCGCCGACCTGGGCGGCGGGCGGCTGGCCCCCGGCTACCTCTACTCCGCGTCCGAACTGCTCGACCGGGCGGCGGACCTGATGACGGAGTCGGCCATGCTCGTCCACGACAATGAACGCCGCTGGCGCGTCTTCGGCGCCCGCGTCCGCGAACTGCGGTCCGGGTAGCCCGCGTTCCGCGGTGCGAGGCACCGGCCTCAGCCCGCGGCGGGACGGGTCTGCTCCATGCGGGTCCAGGGCCAGGTGATCAGGGCCCAGCCGAGCAGGATGAGCGCGGCCTCGGCCGGCACGTACCACGGCCAGGGCCCCAGCAGATCCAGCACCGAGGCGGTGCCGGGCTTGTGGTTGAGATACCCGTAGTTGGTCCCGGCGGCGACGTTGAAAACGAACGTGGCGACGGCCCACGCCAGGGTGACGGCGACCGCGAACCTGTAGCCGCCCCAGTCCGGCCGCATCCCGAGCCCCCAGGTCAGGTACACCGCGGCCCACACGATCATCAGATGCATCCCGAAGAAGCCAAGGTAATCGATGTCGGGATAGTCCCCGCCGTTCAGCGCCGGTGTGAGCAGGGCCTGCACTGACAGTGTGAGTCCCCAGTAGTACGTCAGCGCGAACCAGCGCCGGCCGAGCGTCCACAGCGCGCCGACCGCGGCCGGCCACGCCACGTCGCACAACTGCAGCGGCAGCGACCCGCCGATGCTCCACTGGCCGGGCAGCAGCGGGTGAACCTGCGTGCCGATCATCACGTACACGATCGCCAGCGCGTACGCCTTGCCGAAGCCCCTCGCCTGCTCGCCGGACCCGTGGCCCGGCTCGGTCCCCGTCCGCTGCGCCCGGCCGAGCGGCACCAGCCCGGCGCACCCGATCGCGAACAGCCCGAGCGCCGCCCAGTGCGACGGCCCGAACGCGACGAACTCGCCGGCGACGGTCAGCGACATCCGGTGATGCTAACCCGGCCGTCCCCGGTCGGCCGCCCACCGCGCTCCCCCGCCCCGTGGCGGACGAAGAGCCCGCGAGCACGAGGGCCGGCCCAGAAGCAGGAAATTCGAATGCACCCTCGATTTCCGCCCGTTTTCGGAAGATTATGACAAAACGCCGTAATGCGAAGAGCGTTCCCCTTTCGGGGTATTGATCATTTCCGTCGGCGGGCGATCGGCTGCCGCCGTTCGGCGAATACCCCGAAGAATGGTGATCGGTGCCGTAGGGCGGTGCCCCTCACAGTGATCATTCAGGTGTACTCCGGGTGTGGCGGAGGGCGAATGCGGCCTGGTCAATTGGTGGCCGACCGCTACCGGCTGCTGGAACAGGTCGGCGCGGGCGGTGGAGGTACGGTGTGGCTCGCGAACGACGAGTTACTGGGCCGGGACGTCGCGATCAAACGCGCGCTGCCCGCCGAGGGGGCGCGCGGCGCAAAGCACATCCGGGGTCTGCGCCGTGAGGCCGAGCTGCTGGCCAAATTGAACCATCCCCATGTCGTCACCCTGTTCGACGTCGTCCAGGAGAACGGCGAATGGTGGATGGTGATGGAGTACGTCCCATCGCGCAGCCTGGCCGATCAGGAGACGCTGCCCGCTGAGCGGGTGGCCCGGCTCGGCGTCCAGATCGCCGATGCGCTGGAGGCGGTGCATGCCGCGGGCATCGTGCATGGGGACATCAAGCCCGGCAATGTGTTCGTGACCGATGACGGCCGGGCCAAGCTGGGCGATTTCGGGATTTCGCGCTCCATGTACGCGGATGTGACGGTCTCCGAGAGCGGCGCGGTGATCGCGGGGACCCCCGCGTACATCTCGCCCGAAGTCGCGAAGGGGCGGGAGCCCACCCCGGCGTCTGACGTCTTCTCGCTCGGAGCCACACTGTTCGCCGCGGCCGACGCCCTCGTGATCGACGCCCCCGCGGACGGGCCCGAGCCGTCACCTCCCCGGCGGCGGGCCGTGCTCCGCGCCGCCGCGGTCGTGTGCGCGATCACCGTGATCGCCGTCGTGGCGTGGGTGGTCGTCGGCCCGCCGTCCCCGACACCCCGGCCGGCGGCTCCCGCCTCGGCCTTGGGCGATCCGCACAAGGTCGACCCCTGCGCCCTGCACGACACCGCACAGCTCGCCCGGTTCGGTACCACCGAGATAGACACCGCCTACGGCAATTTCAATCGGTGTGACGTTCTCGTGAATCCGCGCAGTGGCGGCGAGGTGGACGTCAAGGCGGAACTCATCAACCCGGACCCGGCCATGGAACTGCCCCGGAAGGTCGAGAACCTCGCCGGAATCCAGGGCTGGCGGGAACTCCAGGAGGAGCACGCGTGCTCCTGGATGCTGTTGTTGCGCGACAAGCACCTCGTGAACATCAGCGCGGATTCCGGTGACGCCTCGGTGAACATGTGCGCCATCGCCGACACCGCCGTCAAAAGCGCGGCCACGGTGCTCTCAAAGGGGCAGCTTCCCCCGCGGAAGGCACGTCCGGTGGGTGAATCGCTGTTCTGGGCGAACGCGTGCGCGCTCCTGGACGCGAAGGCGCTCTCCCGCCTCCCCGGCGTGGACTCGACGCATCCGAGGACGGAATTCGGCAACTGGGAATGCAGGTGGGACAGTACGACCAGCCACCAAACCCTCATCGTGCGTTTCGATCAGGACGATCCGCTGAATGCACAGGACGGCCGTCCGATCAGGCTGGGCGGGCACGACGCATTCGTCGACCCGGAATACGACTCCGACACGTGTGCCGCCCAGGTCGTCCATCGTCGCGCATGGCAGGAAGACGGAGTTGCTGCTGGTCATCGTCCAGGGAGGAGCGGACGCGGCGCAGCGCTGCCGGCTCGCCACCGGCATCGCCGGATCCGCCGCCGGCAGGCTGTCCAGCGCCGCCTGACCGGTCCTCGTCCGCCCGCGGCCGGCGGAGCGTCCAGGGGCCGGGGTCAGGTGCGGATCATCAGGGTGTCCAGGGGTTCGTTGTCGCGCAGGCGGCCGATGGCGTCGGCGAGCAGTGGGGCCACGGACCGCACCTGAAGCCACGGCGGCCGCTCCCGGCTCGCCGGGAGGGTGTCGGTGACCAGCAGCCGGCGCAGCGAGAGCCGGTCGAGCCGCTCGTGGGCGGCGGCCACCAGCGGCCCGTGGGTGGCGGCCACGGTGATGTCGGAGGTGGCCCCGGCGGCGCGCAGGACACGCACCGCCGCCTCGATCGTCCCGCCGGTGCTGATCATGTCGTCCACGATGACCACGGGCCGGCCGGCGACGTCACCGGCCAGTTCCTCGGCATGAACCCTCTCTCCGGTCACCCGTCTCTTGCGCACCACGGCGACCGGACGCCGCAACAGCCGGGCGTAGTGCTCGGCGAGCTTGACCGCGCCGAGGTCGGGCGCCACCACCACGGTCGTGTCGGGGGTCTCCTGCGCGAGCACACCGGCCAGGACGGGCACCGCGGTCAGCATCTCCACCGGCATGGCGCACATGGCCTCCAGCGCGCTGGTGTGCGGGTCCACCACGACCAGCCGGTCCACCCCGACGGAGGCCAGGGCGTCGGCCACCACCCTGGCGCCCACCGCCTCCCCCGCCAGGCCGCGGCGGTCCTGCCGGGCATATCCGAAGTACGGGACGACGGCGGTGAGCGTCCTCGCGCCGCCCCGGCGGCACGCGTCCAGCAGCAGAAGCAACTCGACCAGGTGATCGTTCACGGCGGGTCCCGTGGGCTGGAGCACGTACACGTCCCCGCCCTGCACACCGCCCACGACCGGCCGCAGCTCCCCGTCGGGGAAACGCACCACCTCGCTCGTCACCGGCTCGGTGCCCAGCGCGTCCGCGACGGCGTCGGTCAGCGCCGGATGCGCCGTCCCTGACACGATCCGGATGGACATCGCCCCTCCTCGTCCGCACCGGAAAGCCGGTGCCGGTCGGATGCCGGCGTGACCGCCCGCATCATCGGCGGGCCGGCGCATCCGTGCACTCGCCCGCACCACGGTCCACCGCCGGTCGCTCCAAGGGGTGTCCTTCCCCCGCCTCGGGCAGAGATGACAGGCACGCCGCGCCGCAGCCGCCGGGCCCGATCCGCCTCCGGTCCTCCGCCGACCTGCGCCGATATGGACCTTCGGCCCTGGCTGCCGGCCGCCGCCCGCACCACGATGGACTCAGAACGGAACGTCAGGAAGAGCGGAACATCGGGGGGACGCCATGCAAGCGAGCGTAGGTGACCGGCTGGTGGTCCACGGACACCACGTGGGCGAGCCGAACCGCAAAGCCGAGATCCTTGAGGTGCACGGCCGGGAGGGAGCACCGCCCTACCTCGTCCGGTGGGACGACGGGCACGAGAGCACGTTCTTCCCCGCCTCCGACGCCACCGTCGAGCACCACCCGTCCGAGACATCCGAGACACCGGAGACACCGAAGGATTAGGCGGCGGCATTCCGGCGGCCGTCCCCCCGGCGGTCTCCGCACCTCGCCGGGGCGCAGGACGGACGGCAGGGCCGGTCAGGGGGTGATGGGCGCCTCCTGCTCGGCCAGCGCGGTGGTCATCGGCGACCAGCGGTCGGCGAGCCGGGCGGCGAGCTGCGGCATGGTGGTGTACTCCAGGTCTTCCAGCGGCAGCCGGTGCGGCTCGAACGGGCCGTGGCGGCGCAGGTAGTCCATCGCGTGGTTGGCCTGGCGGCGGGCCTCGTCGAAGGAGGGGTCGGCGAACAGGTCGCGGGGGCCGATGAGCCTGCCCTCGTGAACCTGGAAGCCGAGGGCGACCACCCGGGGCGGCCCGTCGAACCGGGCGGGGTGCGAGTCCTCCGCGGAAACGGGCATGAGCGGGGCGTGATGCGAGCCGCGCATGGCGCCGCCGACGGTGAAGGAGAAGCTGAACGGCTCCAGCGCCTCGCCGACGGCGGGCAGCCCGGACTGGCAGCGCACGATCATGACGGGGTCGTCCTTGCCGACGTACTTGCCGGCGATCAGCGACAGCCGCTGGGTGCTGGTGGCGGCCGCCGTCTGGTCCAGGGTCTTGGACCGCACTCCGTGCACCACGTAGCGGGCCGGCGCGCCGATGAACATCAGCAGGTCGTACAGGTCGGCCGGGCAGTCGAAGAAGATGCGCTTCTCCTCGAACAGGTCGTACACCTCGAACTCGAAACCGGCGTGCATCTTGGCGTCGATGACCAGGCCCGCGGTGTTGAAAGGGTCGGCGAACATCTTGTAGAGCGGGAGGTTCCACGCTCCCGGCTCGGTCTTGTCGGCGAGGAAGCAGATCACCGGCTCCGACGGCCGCTCCTCGAACTCCAGTTCGGCGTAGCCGGGGCCCATGCCGCGCAGGTTGCCGGAGAAGGCGTCCGACAGCAGGTCCTGGCCCGCGCCGTACAGGCCGAGCCGTTGCGCGATGTGGGTGGTGGCCTGGAAGGTGTCCCAGGCGAAGGAGTGGATCAGCCGGGCGTCCGGGCCGTGCTGATGGGTCATGATGAGGGACATGTCATCGCCGCACGAGGCGACGTGCCCGTCGATGAGCAGTTCGCTGTCGACCATGTGCTCCACCCGGTGCCGCGCCTCGGCGATCATGTCCGGATGCACCGCCGTGTGACCGACGAACCCGCCGGTGTCGGCCTTGATGATGCTGAGCGTGATCATGTCGCTGCTCCCCCGTGTGTCGACCTTCGCGGTCACGCCGCGCTGTCTGCGAGGTGGCGCCCGGCGGCCGCTTCGGCCCGGTGGCCCGGCCGGAACAGAATCGGCGCTGTCCTGGTTGTATTGAATGACCGGTGTTCAGAGTTCCCCGGACTGCACGAACAACTGATGTTGCCCCTGCGGATTACCGGTTCGGCCGGTGCCGCATCGGGCCGGAAGCCGAGACGAACCTGGACACCGGCCTTTTTGACGGGACGCCGTCCCGGCAGAGCGGTCAGCGGAGCGCGTGCTGCGAAGATTCCGGACGAAGTACCTCCAGTCGAACCTATCTGACCTGTGCTTTCAGTCAAGCACGCTGCCGCCCGCGCCCGGGGGGGCACTGCTCATTCGAGGTTCCGAGGCGCCCCGCAGACCGCCGTCCGGCGACCCCGATGATCTTGCCGGAATATCGTCGGTAACGACATTCTGGGTGAGATATTCCTCCTCTTTTACCTTCCCCGCTCACCGGTCCACGTGTCAGCGTTTCCGCCCGGCAGGGCTGGACACATTCTGGCCGTGGAGAAGGTTCGGCTCCGTGGCCTCGCCCTCGCCGAAGGCTTGGAGGTCCGCTGGTCCCCGGAGTGGAGGCGGGCTTCGGCCGGCCGAACCTGATCGACCCAACGGGGGGAACCATGCTGATCAGCAACGTGTACCGGCCGACGGTCTTCGGCTGCCAGGCGGACGAGCGGCTGGCCGAGGTGGCGCGGCGGATGGTGGAACAGGACGTCGGCGCACTCGCGGTGCTCGACGGTGAGCGGGTCACCGGGATCATCACCGAACGCGACCTGGTCAGGGCGCTGGCCGCGGCGACCGAACCGGCCGCCCAGCAGGCGGCGGCGTACGCCTCGGCGCAGATCAAGACCGCCGCGCTGGACGAGGACTCGCGCGAGGTCGCCCGCCGGATGCTGGAGGAGGGCATCCGCCACCTGCCGGTGGCCGACCACGGACGCCTGGTCGGCATGGTGTCGATGCGCGATCTGCTCGCCCTGGAGACATGGGCGCTCTAAGCGGCGGGCCGGCGCGGATGCCGAGAAGTCCCCGCCGGCGCTGACGGGCGATGCAGGGGCGGCCATGAAGATCGTCGAAGAGACCCCGTACCGCTTCCGGATCGAGCGGGAAGGGGCCATGCGGGTACCGGGCGTGGTGTTCGCCTCCCGCGCGCTACTGCCCGACATCGCCACCGACGAGGCCCTGACGCAGGTGGCCAATGTCGCGACGCTGCCCGGCATCGTCACCGCCTCGTACGCTATGCCCGACATCCACTGGGGATACGCGTTCCCCATCGGCGGCGTGGCGGCCACCGATGTCGCGGACGGCGGGGTCGTCTCTCCCGGCGGGGTGGGTTTCGACATCTCCTGCGGGGTCCGCCTGCTGGCCGCCGACCTGGATCGCGACGCCCTCGCGCCAAGGCTGGGCACGCTCATGGACCGGCTCGGCCACACCATTCCCCGCGGCCTTCGGCGCGGCGCCGTCTGGCCGCTGACCGGCCGGCCGCAGCTTGAGCAGGTCCTGGCCGGCGGCTCGGCGTATGCGGTCGAACACGGCCATGGCACCGCCCGTGACCTGGACCGCTGCGAGGATCGGGGTGCGGTGGCCGATGCCGACGCGGCCGGTGTCAGCGCCCGTGCCGAGCAGCGCGGGCTTGCGCAACTGGGCAGCCTCGGGGCGGGCAACCACTTCCTGGAAGTGCAGGTGGTCGACCAGATCTACGACGAGGGCGTGGCCGGGGTCTTCGGGATCGGCGCCGGGCAGATCTGCGTGATGATCCACTGCGGTTCGCGCGGGCTCGGTCACCAGATCTGCACCGACCACGTGCACGTCATGCAGGCCGCCATGGACCGCTACGGGATCGACGTACCCGACCCGCAGCTGGCCTGTGCCCCCGTCGATTCCCCGGAGGGCCGCCGGTACCTGGGCGCGATGGCGGCCGCGGCCAACTACGGGCGGGCCAACCGGCAGTTGCTCGGCCAGGCCACCCGGCACGCCTTCACCGAGATCTACGGGGCCGATCTGGAGCTGGTGTACGACGTGTCCCACAACCTCGCCAAGATCGAAACCCACCGGGTGGGCGGCGCGCCACGGCGGTTGTGCGTGCACCGCAAGGGCGCCACCCGGGCCTTCCCGCCCGGCCACCCGGACCTGCCGCCGGACCTCGCCGGGACCGGCCAGCCGGTGTTCATCCCCGGCACCATGGGCACCGCCTCCTATGTGCTCGCCGGCGTCCCGGGCAACCCGGCGTTCGACTCCACCTGCCACGGCGCGGGCCGTCCCCAGAGCCGGCACCAGGCGGCCCGCACCGTGCGCGGCCGGGAACTGCGCGACCGGCTGGAGGCCGCGGGCATCGCGGTGCGGGGCGCGTCCTGGCGCGGCCTCGCCGAAGAGGCCCCCACGGCCTACAAGGACATCGACGCCGTCGCCGAAGTCGCCGAAGGCGCCGGGCTGTGCCGCAAGATCGCCCGCCTCGTCCCCCTCGGCGTCGTCAAGGGCTGACCGGCGCGGCGTTCCGGGGGACGCCCGGCGGACCTGCCCGCCCCATGGCCGAAGGTCCCACCCTCCGGTGCCGTTCGTCCGCTGGTCTCACGGGCCGGGGCGGCCGAGGCTGGCATCAGGCATGGGGCTCGATTCTCGAGACCATCGGGAAGGGCACGCGCCGCAGGTTCAGGAACCGCCCTGGCCGGCAAGGCGTCATCCGTCATCCCCGTCCCCCCGTTGGCGGTCATCCGCACCGCGTCCGGTCAGGGCCCGCAGACGGAGGGAATGTCATGAAGCGATCGACGACCCGGGCCGCCCCCGAGGTGGCCGTGGAGCACCGGGGAGCGGTGCCGGACGGCTCCGCCGACTACGCGCGTTCCAAGGTGACCGCGGTGTTCGGGCACGCGCCGGAGCCGGTGCTGTTCGCCCGCGTGAGACTGACCATGGCGGCCGATCCGGCAGTGGCCCGCCCGGCGCTCGCACAGGCCAACCTGGACGTCAACGGCCGCCTGGTGCGGGCGCAGGTGGCGGCGGAGACCATGCCCGAGGCGATCGACCGGCTCCATGACCGGCTGCTGCACCGGCTCCGCCGCATCAGCCGGCACTGGGAGGCCCGCCGGGGCGCCCAGCCCCTGCCCGGCCCGCACGAGTGGCGGCACGACGCCGAGCCGGCCCAGCGCCCGGACTACTATCCGCGTCCGGTCGAGGAGCGGGAGCTGATCCGGCACAAGTCGTTCACCCTGGCCTCCGAGTCCCCCGACGAGGCGGCCTTCGACATGGAGTCGCTGGACTACGGGTTCCTGCTGTTCACCGATGTGGAGACCGGGCAGGACAGCGTCATCTACCACCGCGGCGAGGGCTACCGGCTCGCCCAGGTCACCCCGCGGGAGGACCGGCACGACCCGGTGGCCGTCCCGCTGACGATCAGCCCCCATCCCGCGCCGCGGCTGAGCGTGCCCGCGGCGATCCATCGGCTGGAGAGCATCGGGCTGCCGTGGGTGTTCTTCCTCGACGACGACACCGCGCGAGGCAACGTGCTCTACCACCGCTACGACGGCCACTACGGCCTGATCACCCCCGCGTAGCCCCGGGGGGCGACGACCGGGAGATGCTCGAAGTCAGCCGCCGGGCACCCGGCCTCGCGGCGCCGTGTGCCCCGCGTTCATTCCGCTGGGAGGGGCAGTTGTTTGGTCATGACTGATTCGCCGCGGTATCCCAACCGCAGATAGAACCCGGCCACCTCGTCCGATCCGACTCCGAGGGCGATCCCACGAGCGCCCAGTGCCGCCGCCTCCAGCTCGATCTTCTCCATCAGGCGGCGGCCGAGGTTCCGTCCCCGGTGGTCCGGGTCAACGGCGATGATCCGCAGGATCACCTGCTGCGGATCGTCCGCCTTCCGGAACGCGAGCGCGCCACCGATGATCCGGGCCCGGCTCTCCGCGACCAGCATCAGCGAACGGTCTTCGGGAAACCGCCGGGCGAGATCGGTGAACCGGTTCATCACCGTTTCGCTGCCGAGCGCGATCAACAGGTGCAGCTTGCCGGTCCCCAGGCCGCCGCACGCCCGGGGCTGGTTCCCGGCCCACCCGCGGTGACCGCCCCAGGGACCAACGGCCCTACACATCCATGCCGGGACGTGCGGACTGTGGGTGAAAGGCCACAGGCCACGCGCAACGACAGGAGGTGATGTCGGTGAGCATCACCGACCGGATCGCCACGCTGTTCAAGGCCAAGACGCACGCGACGCTGGACCGCATCGAGGACCCGCGTGAACTCCTGGACTACTCCTACGACAAGCAAGTGGAGATGCTGCAGGCGGTCAAGCGCGCGCTGGTGGACGTCGCCACCGGACGCGCCGGGGTCGAACGCAGGGCCGCCGGGCTGCGGCGCTCGGCCGACCGGCTCTCGCAGCAGGCCGAGCAGGCGATGTCCGCCGGCGACGAGGACCTCGCCCGCCAGGCGCTCACCCGCCGGACGGCCGTTCTCGCCCACGCCGGCGAACTCCAGGAAAGGCAGGACGAGTTGAGCGAGGAGGAGAGGAAGCTCGCCGACGCGACGAAGCGGCTGCAGGCCAAGGTGGAGACGTTCGGCACCCGCAAGGAGGCCATCAAGGCCCAGTACACGGCCGCCGCCGCGGAAACCTACATCAACGAGACGTTCACCGGTGTCTCGGAGGACATGAGCGACGCGGGCCTGGCCGCCCTGCACGCCCAGGACAAGACCGCGCGCCTGCAGGCCCGCGTCAGCGCGCTGGACGACCTGCTCGCCTCCGGCACGCTCGCCGACGCCACCCAGCCCGCCGGCGACGAGGAATTCCAGGCCCGGATGCAGGAGATCACCACGGCCGCCGCCGTGGACAGGGAACTCGCCGAACTCAAAGAACGGCTCAAGACCACCGGCACCGGACCCGAATCTTCCGGACCGGACACCCCGCAGGACGCTCCGTAGGCCGCACGTGTCCGGGCCTCGTCCCGCCCGGAAGGCGGGACCCGGCCGGCCGGGGGTGTCAGCGGTTCGCCCGCAGGAAGCCGATCAGCCGGTCCACCGGCCAGGTGTTGATGACCTCGTCCGCCGTGAGCCAGCCGCGCTGCGCGGTACCGACCCCGTAGCGCGTGCAGGCCAGGTGCGGGACGGCGTGGGCGTCGCTGTCGATGGCGAACCTGACGCCATGGCGCCGGGCCCGGCGCACGTGCCCGGCGGACAGGTCGAGGCGGTCGGGGAGCGAATCGATCTCCAGGGCGGTGCCGGTGCGCGCGCACGCCGCGAACACCGCGTCCCAGTCGGCGTCGACCGGCGCTCGCCGGCCGATCAGCCGTGCGCTGGGATGGCCCAGGATGGTGACGAAGGGGTTCTCGCAGGCACGGATCAGCCGCCGGGTCATCGCCGCGGCCGGCTGGTCGAAGTGGGAGTGGATCGAGGCGACGCACACATCGAACCCGGCCAGGAAGCCGGTCGGCCAGTCGACGCCGCCGTCGGGGTCGATGTTGAGTTCGGTGCCGTGCAGGACCCGCATGCCGTTGTGGCGGCCGTCGAGCTCGCGGACCTGCTCGCGCTGGGCCAGCATCTTCTCGTCGGTCATCCGCTGCATGGCCAGGCCGGGCGCGTGGTCGGTGACGGCGTAGTAGGAGTACCCGCGGGCCGCGGCCGCGGCGACCATGTCCGGCAGGCTCGCCAGCCCGTCGGACAGGTCGGTGTGGGTGTGCAGGTCCCCGCGGAGGTCGGCCTCGGCCACCAGGACGGGCAGCTCGCCGCGCAGCGCCGCCTCGATCTCCCCGGTGTCCTCGCGCAGCGGCGGCGGGATCCACGGCAGCCCGAGCCGGGCGTACACCTCGTCCTCCGTCGCGGACACGATCTTGGTGCCGGTCGCGACGTCGAACAGGCCGTACTCCGACAGTTTGAGCCCGGCGTGGACGGCGATCTCGCGGGTGCGGATGTTGTGCGCCTTGGACCCGGTGAAATATTGCAGGGCCGCGCCCCAGTCCTCCGGCGGCACCACCCGCAGGTCCACCTGCAGTCCCGCACCGGTGCGGATCGAGGTCTTGGTGTCCCCGGCCGCGATGACCTGCTCGGCCAGCGGCAGCCCGGTGAAGGCCGCCATCAGGGCCGCCGGGCGGCCGGACGCGGCCAGCACGTCGACGTCCCCCACCGTCTCCCTCATCCGCCGCAGCGACCCGGCGAACGCGCAGCGTGCACAGCCGGGGACCGCCGCCAGGTCGGCCACGACGGACTCGGCGAGCTCCAGCGCCGTCCCGAGCGGGACGCGCCGGCCCGCCTTGTGCAGGATCTCGATCCCGTGCCGCAGGTTCTCCTCGGTCCTGGCGCCGAAACCGGGCAGGCCGTGCAGGTGGCCGGCCTCGATGGCCTCGGACAGCGCCTCGACCGAGTCGATGCCGCGTTCGTGGTAGAGCACCATCGCCTTCTTCGGGCCGAGCGTGGGCACCAGCGTCAACTGCCGGACGCCCACCGGGATCCGGGCCCGCAGTTCCTCCAGCGCATGGATGCTCCCGGTGGACAGATACTCCTCGATCTTCGCCGCGATCGATTTGCCCACGTTCGGGATGCCGCGCAGCCCGGCGGCGTCCAGCCCGGCCAGGTCCGCCGGGTGACCGGCCACCGACCGGGCCGCCTTCTCGTACACCCGCACCTTGAACGCGTCCCCGCCGGTGATCGCCAGCAGATCGGCGTACTCCTCCAGCAGGGCCCCCACCTCGTCGTTGACGCGCATGACGCACCAGTACCCCGTGAGCGGGGAAGGTCCCTGGTACAGGCCGGCACGGGTGACGCCGGTGGCCGGTCGGTACCGCACACGGAATCCGGTCGCACGACCGCGGGACAGGGTGATGTGGATGGCTGTTCTCCCCCGTGAGATCCGCAAGCGCGACGGCACGCTCGTCGCGTTCGACCCCGAGCAGATCCGGCGGGCGATCGACCGGGCCGCCGCCGAGGCCGGGGTCCGGGACCCGGGCGTGATCGGTAAGGCCGCGCGCCGGGTGGTCGACCGGGTCGCCGCGCGCTTCGACGGGCGGGCGCCGACGGTCGAGCAGGTGCAGGACGCCGTCGAGGACACCCTGATGACGGCCGGGCTCGCCGACGTCGCCCGCGCCTACCTGCTCTACCGCAGCCGCCGCGCGGAGCTGCGGGACTCCAAGCGCATGCTCGGCGTGCGCGATGAGCTCAAGCTCACCCTGGCGGCCACGGTCGTGCTCAGGGAGCGTTATCTGCGCCGGGACGAGACCGGCGCCGTCGTCGAGTCCACCGGCGAGATGATGGACCGGGTCGCCGGTCACGTGGCGCGCGCGGAGGAGGAGTTCCTGCCCGGCGCCTCCGCGCACTGGGCCGGGGAGTTCGGCCGGGCCATGCGGGCGCTGGAGTTCCTGCCCAACTCGCCGACCCTGGTGAACGCGGGGACCGAGCTGGGCCTGCTGTCGGGGTGCTTCGTGCTCCCGGTGGAGGACTCCCTTGACTCGATCTTCACGGCGGTCAAGGACGCGGTGCTCATCCAGCAGGGCGGGGGCGGCACCGGATTCGCCTTCTCGCATCTGCGTCCGGCCGGCGACCCGGTGCGCTCCACGCACGGCGTCGCGAGCGGCCCGGTGCCGTTCATGCGCGTCTTCGACGTCGCCACGCAGGTCGTCCGCCAGGGCGGGCGCCGCCGCGGGGCGAACATGGCGGTGCTCGACTGCGCGCATCCCGACATCCGCGCGTTCGCGGCGGCCAAGGCCCACTCCGAGCACTTCGAGAACTTCAACCTGTCGGTGGCGGCGCCCGACGCGTTCCTGCACGCCGTCCAGGACCGGGCGTCCTGGCCGCTGGTGAACCCCCGCACCGGGGAGACGGCCGGGGAGGTGGACGCGGCCGAGCTGTTCGACCTCATCGCCGCGCAGGCGTGGCGCACCGGCGACCCCGGCCTGCTGTTCACCGATCGCATCAACCGCGCCAACCCCGTGCCCTCGCTCGGGCGGATCGAGGCGGCCAACCCCTGCGGAGAGGTGCCGCTGCTGCCGTACGAATCGTGCAATCTCGGCTCGCTGAACCTGCCGCGCTTCGTCAGCGGCGGCACGGTGGACTGGCCGCGGCTGACCGGCGCGGTGAGGCTGGCGGTCCGGTTCCTGGACGACGTCATCGAGGTGAACCGGTTCCCCTTCGGCGAACTGGAGGAGGCGGCGCGCCGCACCCGCAAGATCGGGCTGGGTTTCATGGGGCTGGCCGAGCTGCTGGCCATGCTCGGGGTGCCCTACGGCTCGGCGGAGGCGGTCCGCCTGGCCGGCCGCATCGCCCACCGGATCGCCGCCGCGGCCCGCGAGGCGTCGGCCGAGCTCGCCGCAGAACGCGGCCCGTTCCCCTGCTTCGGCCAGAGCGTCCACGCCGGCGGGCCGCCACTGCGCAACGCGCAGCTGACCGCGGTGGCGCCGACCGGGACGATCTCCCTCATCGCCGGCACCACCTCGGGGATCGAGCCGATGTTCGCCCTCGCCTACGTCCGCAACGTGCTGGGCCGGCACCTCATCGAGGTCGATCCGCTGTTCGAGCGGACGGCCCGCGACCGCGGATTCTGGTCCGAGCACCTCATGGCCGACATCGCCGCCACCGGCAGCCTCCCCGACCACCCGTCGGTGCCCGCCGACGTGCGGCACGCCTTCGTCACCGCCGCCCAGGTACCGCCCGAGGCGCACCTGGCGATGCAGGCCGCCGTCCAGCGGCACATCGACGCGGGCGTGTCGAAGACGGTGAACCTTCCGGCGTCCGCCACGGTCGACGAGGTGAAACGCATCTACCTTGAGGCATGGCGCGCCGGCGTCAAGGGCATCACCGTCTACCGGTACGGCAGCAAGCCCGGCCAGGTGCTCACCTACCTCGCGGAACCGCCGCGGCAGGCGCCGGTCCAGGTCGACGGCGCGTACGCGGGCGGCTGCGCCCACCATGTGTGCGAGTACTGAGGAGCCCCGGGGGCCCGGACCGTCCCCGAGATCTACGAACTCAGGGACCTTCGTCTCTGCCCCGGGCACCGGCGGGTGACGCAGCCTGCCAGAAAGGTGACAACCTCCCGCCGGGCGCACACGCCGGCGAGGAGAACTCACAGGGGGGACCTCATGACCACTGCCCGAGACATCATGCACTCCGGTGCCACCTGCATCGGCGAGAACGACACCCTCGCCTCCGCGGCGCAGCGGATGCGCGACCTGGACGTCGGCGCACTGCCGATCTGCGGGGAGGACGACCGGCTGCACGGCATCCTCACCGACCGCGACATCGTGATCAAGTGCGTGGCCGAGGGCGCCGACCCGCAGTCCACCACCGCGGGCGAGTTCGCCCAGGGCAAACCCGTCACCGTGGACGCCGACGCCGAGGTGGACTCGGTGCTGCAGGCGATGGAGGAGCACCAGATCCGCCGGCTTCCGGTCCTGGAGAACCGCCGGCTGGTCGGCATGATCAGCGAGGCCGACCTGGCCCGCAGCCTGCCCGAAGAGACCGTCGGCGAATTCGTCGAGGCGATCTGCGCCCGCTGACCGGCGAGTGCCGCGGTTCCCGGCCGTGCGGCGGGCCGGTCACCGGCCCGCCGCCGCGGGGAGCCGCCTCGCACAGGCTCGCGCTCCGGTGCGGCGTGACCGCTTGAGCAGCCGGGTGAGAACGTGGCGGGCGTCGGCGCCGACGCCGCGCAGGGTGGCCGAGGCGAGCGAGCGCTGCCACTCCAGCCCGACGTAACCGAGCCCGGCATGGGTGGTGGAGACGCCGCCGCGGTGGCGGGGCGTCCCGTCCTCGTCCAGGGCGCCGAGTCCGGCCAGGTAGCCGGCGTCCGGCCGGTATCCGGTGGCGAGCAGCACCACGTCGGCGTGCTCGCGGACGCCGTCGGCCCAGACGACGTGGTCACCGTCCAGGCGGGTGAACATCGGGCGGCGGTCGGGGTTCCCCGAGGCGACGGCGTCCCGGTAGGTGCCGGTGTCCATGACCGGGGTGCCCTTGCCGCCGGTCAGCAGCGGCCGGGCCCAGCCTGCGGTGTCCAGGCCGGTGCGCCGCAGCCAGATGTGGACGTCGCGGCCCGCGATGCGCTGCGGGGTGAACCGCAGCGGATGCGGGGTGGCCAGCGTGACGTCGGCGACGGCGGCCAGTTCGACCGCGATCTGCACGGCCGAGTTCCCGCCGCCGACGATCACCACCCGCTTCCCGGCGAACGGTTCGGGGCGCCGGTAGCCGGCCGAGTGCAGCACCTCCCCGGCGTCCGCAGACGGCGTCACGGGCCGAGCCCCGGCGGGGTGCGGCGCGGTCAGGCCCCTCGCGAACCCGCGGGGCCGAGAAGCTCGGCGGCCAGGGCCGCGACGCGCTCGCGGATCTCGTCGCGGATGGGGCGGACGGCCTCGACGCCCCGCCCGGCGGGATCGTCCAGCGTCCAGTCCAGGTAGCGCTTGCCGGGGAAGACCGGACAGGTGTCGCCGCAGCCCATGGTGATGACGACAGCGGAGCCCCGGACGGCGTCCGCGGTCAGCACCTTGGGGATTTCGGCGGAGATGTCGATGCCGTCCTCCGCCATCGCCGCCACCACGGCGGGATTGACCGCCTCGGCGGGCTCGGACCCGGCCGAACGCACCTCGACCGCGTCTCCGGCCAGGTGGGTCAGATAGGCGGCGGCCATCTGGGAGCGGCCCGCATTGTGCACGCAGACGAACAGCACGCTCGGCTTGTCGGACACGGCGCTTCCTCCGTCCGCGGCTCGGGCTCCGTGTGCGGCTCGGGCCGGCGCAAGGCCGTCCTCCGGCACGGAGATACGGCTGCTAAAATATCAGTCTGTGATGATATCAGTTGATAATGATGGCTTGCGGTTGCTCGGCGACCCGCTGCGGGCCCGTATCGTCGAACTGCTGGCCCACGAGGCGCTGTGCGTGTGCCACCTGGTCGAGGAGACCGGCGCCCGGCAGACCAACATCTCCAACCACCTGCGGGCCCTGCGTGAGGCCGGGCTGGTCGACTCCGAACCCTGCGGCCGGTTCACCTACTACCGGCTGCGTCCCGAGCCGCTGCGCGCCCTGGCGGCCGAGCTGACCGGACTGGCCGGCGCCGCCGAACAGACCCGCTCCGAGACCCGGAAGAGACCCTGCCCGTGACCACCTCGCACACCGAGCCTCCCGCACCGGCGCACGATGCGGAACGCGGCCTCGTCGCCCGGCTGTCCGTCCTCGACCGCTTCCTGCCGGCGTGGATCCTCGCGGCGATGGCCGCCGGGCTGCTGCTGGGCCGCGCGATTCCCGGCCTGGACGACGTGCTGGCCAAGGTCGAGATCAGCGGTGTCTCCCTGCCGATCGGGCTCGGGCTGCTGGTCATGATGTATCCGGTGCTGGCCAAGGTGCGCTATGACCGGCTCGACACCGTCACCGGCGACCGCCGCTTGATGATCTCCTCGATAGTGCTCAACTGGCTGGTCGGCCCCGCGGTGATGTTCGCACTGGCCTGGACGTTCCTGCCCGACCTGCCCGAGTACCGCACGGGTCTGATCATCGTCGGGCTCGCCCGCTGCATCGCCATGGTCATCATCTGGAACGACCTGGCCCGCGGCGACCGCGAGGCCGCCGCCGTCCTGGTCGCCCTCAACTCGCTCTTCCAGGTCGTCGCGTTCGGCGCACTGGGCTGGTTCTACCTGCGCGTGCTGCCCGGATGGCTGGGCCTGGCCACCGACGACCTGCACTTCTCCACCGGCAAGATCGTGGTCAACGTGCTGGTCTTCCTCGGCATCCCGCTGCTGGCCGGATACCTCTCCCGCCGCATCGGCGAGAAGACCCGCGGCCGCGACTGGTACGAGACCCGCTTCCTGCCCCGCATCGGCCCGCTCGCCCTGTACGGGCTGCTGTTCACCATCGTCATCCTGTTCGCGCTGCAGGGCGACACCATCACGTCCCGGCCCGGTGACGTCGCCCGCATCGCCCTGCCGCTGCTGGCCTACTTCGCGCTGATGTGGGGTGGCTCCTACGCCCTCGGACGCGCCGTCCGGCTGCCCTACCCGCGCACCGCGACGCTCGCCTTCACCGCCGCCGGCAACAACTTCGAACTGGCCATCGCCGTCACCATCGCCACCTTCGGCGTCACCTCCGGGCAGGCCCTGGCCGGTGTCGTCGGCCCTCTCATCGAGGTCCCGGTCCTGGTCGCCCTGGTGTACGTCTCGCTGTGGCTGCGCAACCGCACCGAACGGACGGCCTGACCCGGCGGGACACCGCCGGCCGTCAGCGGTGCGGGGAGCGGGTGATGGCCAGCAGGGCGGGGCCCGAGCCGCGGGGGCCGCAGCCGGGCTTGCCGTTCCTGCCGAGCGCGCAGCCGCCGCAGCCGGTGGCAGGGCAGGCGGCGGTGAGGTCGTCGGTGGTCAGCAGGCCCTTGCGGGTCCAGTAGGCGACCATGGACTCGGCCTCGTCGCGGGTCACGCCGACGCGGCGGGCTATCTCCTCCAGGCTGACCGGTTCGTGCGCGGCGGTGATCTCTTCGAGGAGTCGTCGCAGGGGGCTCACCAGAACAGGCTCCCCAGCTGGAACACCGCGACCGCCAGGAGCCAGGCCACGGTGAGCTGCATGCCGATGCCGAAGAGGGTCAGCCGTCCGCCCATCTCGGCCCATTGGGCGGCGACGGTGGCCATGCACGGCGTGTAGGCGAGGAGGAACACGAGGAACGCCAGCACGGCCGGGAGCGGATGCCCGCCCGACGTCCGGTCGAAGGTGGCGCGCAGGGCCGGGGCGAGTTCGCCGTCTCCGGCGCTCTCGCTCATGCTGTAGGTCTGCGCCGTGGTCGAGACGACGGCCTCCTTGGCGACGAAGCCGGTGAGCAGGGCCGCGGAGTTGTGCCAGTCGCCGAAGCCCGCCGGGGCGAAGGCCGGTGCCGCGGTCCGGGCCGCCACGCCGTAGACGCTGTGCTCGACGGGGGTGTCGCCGAACGTGCCCTGGCCGACCGGGATCGACGACAGCAGCCAGACCAGGGTGACGGTCGCGACGATCACGCCGCCGGCCGTGCGGAGGAACGCGCGGAGCTTCACCCAGGTCTGCGTGCCGATCAGCCGGAGCGTGGGCAGCCGGTACGGGGGCAGGTCCAGCACCAGCGGCTCGCCGGCCATGCCGCGGAACAGGGTGCGGCGCAGCAGCAGGCCGATGCCGATCACCAGCGCGATCGACAGGACGTACATGGCGAACACCACGGTGCCGGCGGCGTCGCCGAAGAACACGCTCGCCACCAGCACGTACACGGTGAGGCGGGCGCTGCAGGTGACGAACGGGACGAGCAGGCCGGTCAGCAGGCGGTGCCTGCGGTCGGCGAGGATGCGGGTGCCCGCCACGGCCGGGACGTTGCAGCCGAACCCGACGATCAGCGGCAGGAAGGCGCGGCCGGGCAGCCCGATGAGCCGCATCAGCCGGTCCACGACGAAGGCGGCGCGGGCGAGGTAGCCGGAGTCCTCCAGGACCGCGAGCAGCACGAACATGATGGCCATCAGCGGCACGAAACCGAGCAGCTGGCCGACCCCGGCGATGATCCCGTCGACCACCAGGCCCCGCACCGGGGCGCCGGCGCCGATCGCGGTCAGCGCGCCGCCGGCCGCGCCCGCCACCGGACCGTCGATCAGCGCCTGCAGCGCGGCCGTGAGGGGCGCGGCGGCCTTCGTGGTGAGGACGAACACGCCCCACATGACGGCGAGGAAGATCGGGGCACCGGACCAGCGGGAGGTGAGCACCCGGTCCACCCGGTCCGACCAGGTGGTCCGCGTGTCGCCGCGGCGGGTCACGACGTCCGCGATGACCTTGTGCACCCACGCGTAGCGCTGCTCGGCGACCAGGACCTCCGGGTCGCCGAGGTCGTCGCCGTCCACGAGGGCGGCGCCGAGGTCGCGGGCCAGGGCGGCGGTCCCGTCCGGGACGCCCGGGACGGGCTCGCCGGTGATCAGCGCGATGGAGAGCCAGCGTGCCGGAAACCGTGCGGTGGACGCGGCGGGCAGTTCGGCGGCCAGCGCGGCCAGGGCCGGTTCGACGTGGTCGCCGAGGGGCGGGACGGCCGGCGGACGCGGGTTCGCGAGGGCCTCGGCGACGGCGCGGTCCAGCGCGTCCAGCCCCTCGCCACGGCGCGGCACCATGGGGACGACGGGCGCGCCGACCAGCGCCGACAGCCGGTCGGCATCGACCCGCACGCCGCGGGCGCGGGCGACGTCGACCATGGTGAGGGCCACGACGAGCGGCACGCCGGTCTCCATGACCTGGGCGAGGAGATACAGGTTCCGGGCGAGGTTGGCGGCGTCGACGGCGATGACGACGGCGTCCGGGCGGCCGTCCATGCCGTGGTCCACGAGCACGTCGCGGGTGAGCGCCTCGTCGGGTGAGCCCGGCAGGAGGCTGTAGGTCCCCGGCAGGTCGATCAGGGTGACGTCGCCGCCGGACGCCCGCCAGGTGCCCCGCGCGACGCTCACCGTCTTGCCCGGCCAGTTCCCGACGCTCTGCCGGGCGCCGGTGAGCGTGTTGAAGAGCGTGGACTTGCCCACGTTCGGGTTGCCGGCGAGCGCCACCCGGGGAGCGCGTTCGTCCACCGTGCCGGTGTGCTCGTCGCAGCAGGACTTGGCGAGCAGCGTCTTCGCGGGCCGGACGTCAGTCATGGGACGGCTCGACGAGGAGCGTGGCCGCCGTCCCGGCGTCCACGGCCACCCGCGCGTCGCCGAGGGCCAGGATGAGCCCGCCGTTCACGCCCCTGGCGATCACCGAGACGTCCGCGCCGGGCACGAAGCCCAGTTCGACGAGCCGGCGGCGATGCCTGCGGTCACCGGTGACCCGGCTCAGCCGCATGGCCGCGCCCGTGGTCGCTTCGCGTGGCGTCACCGTGTCCTCGATCCACTCGACCTTCAGTGAGGTAAGGATTACCTAAGAAAGGGGTGGATATCCACGGACTGCGAGTTAAGTCACAGCTTCTATTGTAAAAAAGGACCTTGGTCCCGGCGTGGCGGGCCGGAAGTCCCGCGGCCCGGTCAGGCCGCGATGGCGACGGCCACGAGGAGCAGCACCGACGACGCCACCTCGACGAATCCGATCTGCTTCGCCGAGTAGCGGCGGCGGCGCAGCACGACGGCCCTGGCCAGGTACCAGGCGAAGGGGACGGCGTACACCGGGCTCAGCCAGGCGGCCAGGACGGCGGCGCCCGCGTGGAACCCGGTCGAGACCGCGAACAGCTTCGTGTTGTCCCGCTCGCGGATGCACGTCTTGACGAACAGGACCGTCCCGGCGAAGTACAGGAACGTCACCACGGCCACCTCGCCGGTGCTCCAGGGCGACTCCCCGGCGACCACCGCGACCACGGGCAGGATGAGCGTGGCGGCGGCGACCGACACCAGCCCGTTCAGCAGCGCCCGGTCGTCGCGGCGGGCCGCGAACAGGCCGTTGACCAGGAGCGCCACCGCGAAGACCGGCGCGAAGGCCAGCAGTTGCGGGCGCGCGAGCAGCACCGTCGCCCCGGCGGCCAGTGCCGTCCCCCCGTAGGCGAGGACCTGGGGACGGAACTTGCCGAGGCGGCGGGTCTTGACCGCGAGCAGCGCGTAGTACGACAGCAGGTAGCCGGCGATCCACGCGACGAGCAGCGGCAGGTCGGGCCAGGAGAAGCCGAAGGCGAGCAGCCCCGCCAGGTACGGGACGAGCAGCATCGCCCACGCGCCGTGCTGCGGCGGGATCCAGCGGCGCCTGCGGCGGGACGGCGCTTTGCGCGAGGCGGCTCCGCGCGAGGGCGCCCGATGCCGGGACGTCCCGGGCGTGGACGTCCCGCCTGCGGACGGGCTGTGCGAGGGTGCGCGGCGGCGCGCGTCCGGCGCCGGCGACCCGGTGTTTCTCGCCATCGGTCCCACCTCCGAGGCGGTGCGCCGCCGGACAGGACGTACCGGCCCGCAGCCACCCCAAAGCAGTTAATACAGCCGTGCTATGTAAAAACTACTTCACGGTGAGTCCGGCCGGCGAACCGGCCCCGACCGAAAGGCGCTGACCTCTAGCTTCCCGAACCAAGTTCTAGTATCCAGGTAGCACCAACGGCTCCAGTGCGTCCATCGGGAGGCAGCAGTGCAGACACGAGCGGCGATTCTGTGGGAACCCCACACCGACTGGAGCATCGAGGACATCGAACTCGACGATCCCAAGGCCGGCGAGGTCAAGATCAAGCTCGCGGCCTCCGGGCTGTGCCACTCCGACGAGCACCTGGTCACCGGGGACATGGTGCTCGACCCCGAGATCGCCAAGCTCATGGGCTGGGAGCAGTTCCCGGTCATCGGCGGGCACGAGGGCGCGGGCGAGGTGGTCGCGGTCGGACCCGGCGTGACCACGCTGCAGGAGGGCGACCACGTCGTCCTGTCGTTCATCCCGGCGTGCGGACGCTGCCCCTCCTGCGCCATGGGCCGCCAGCACGTCTGCGACCTCGGCGCGGTGCTGCTGGCCGGACGGCAGATCGGCGACATGACCGCCCGGCACCACTCCAAGAGCGGCAAGGACCTCGGCATCATGTGCTGCACCGGCACGTTCTCGCCGTACACCGTGGTCAACGAGGCGTCCGCCATCAAGATCGACGACTGGATCCCGCTGGACAAGGCCGCGCTCGTCGGCTGCGGCGTCACCACCGGCTGGGGCTCGGCCGTCAACGCCGCCGATGTCCGGCCCGGCGAGACCGTCGTGGTGATCGGCCTCGGCGGCATCGGCATGAACGCGGTGCAGGGCGCCGCCATGGCCGGCGCCCGCCACGTCTTCGCCGTCGACCCGGTCGGCTGGAAGCGGGAGAAGGCCGGCGTGTTCGGCGCGACCCACACTGCCGCGTCCATCGAGGAGGCCGCGGCCCAGGTCGGCGAGCTCACCTGGGGCGCCAACGCCGACAAGGTCATCCTCACCACCGGCGTGGCGACCGGCGACCTCATCGGCCCCATGATGGGCATGGTCGCCAAGGGCGGCCGCGGCGTCGTCACGGCGGTCGCGCCGATCGTCCAGGAGGACGTGAAGCTGAACCTGTTCGACCTGGCGATGCAGCGCAAGGAACTGGTCGGCTGCATCTTCGGCAACGCCAACCCGCGCCGCGACATCCCGCGCCTGCTGCGCCTCTACGACGAGGGCAGGCTCAAGCTGGACGAGCTGGTCACCACCACCTACACCCTCGACGAGGTCAACAAGGGCTACCAGGACATGCGGGACGGCAAGAACATCCGCGGCATGATCAAGTACTGACGCGACCCGCCCCGGCCCGCCCCGGGCGGCGCGGGCCGGACGGTCCGACCGGCCATGCCCGCCGGATCGATCACGGTGCGCTGCGCTCACCGGGTTCCCGGAGGCGACCGGCTTCCAGGTGCAGGATCTGGTCGACGGTCCCCGGCGGCGGGGGTGCGTGGGTGATGAGCAGGATGCCCGCCCCGGACGTGTCGCCGAGAACGTCGGTGAGGAGCTCGCGGGCGGTCGCGGGGTCGAGGTGGGCGGTGGGTTCGTCCAGGATCACGAGCCGCGCGCCGGACAGGAAGGCGCGGGCCAGCGCGATCCGCTGACGCTGGCCGCCGGAGACGCGGGCGCCGTGCTCGCCCACGTGGGTGTCCAGACCGCCGGGGAGGCCGGCGATCCAGTCCCAGACGCGGGCCCGGCGCAGCGCGTCGACGATCTCGGGTTCGGTGGCGTCCGGCCTGGCGAGGGCCACGTTGGCGCGGATCGTGGTGGCGAACAGGTGGGCGTGCTGGTCGACCAGGCAGATCGCGCGCCGGACGTCGTCCTGCGCGTAGTCGCGCAGATCATGGCCGTCGAGGGTGATGCCGCCCTCGTCGGGATCGCGGAACCGGACCAGCAGGTGCGCCAGGGTGCTCTTGCCGCCGCCGCTCGGGCCGAGCAGCGCGACCCGGCGGCCGGGACGCAGATCGAGGTCGATGCCGTCCAGGACCCAGGGTGAATCCGCGGCGTAGCGGGCGCGCAGGCCGCGGACCCGGAGCAGGTCGCCGCGCGGCGCGGGCAGCGGGCGGGGCGGGTCGGCGGCGGGCGCCGGG
>NZ_BCQQ01000077.1 GCF_001552155.1 Actinomadura formosensis NBRC 14204
GTCGCGGGGCGTCGCGTCCGTGAGGGCTTTTCGTTGCGGCCGCGGTGGCCCGCCGACGGCGACGAAACCTGCCGGTCTTGGCTGACGGCAACCGCACTTCCCGGAAGCCAAAGGCCCTCCGAGGGGAAGGGGTGCGCTCCTGGAGGCCCGTCCGGGCGGGGCCGTACGGCCCCGCCCGGACGGGCCGATCGTGACTCGCCGAACCCGAAAGGGAGTGCTCCTGTTACTTCTTCCGGAACACCCCCCACAAGGCAAGGGCGATCACAGTGTTTTCCGACGTGGGTTTCAGGATGTCGAAGCCCGGAACCCACCAGATGCGAACAGCCAAAACTATGCCGTACATGATTAGCAAAGTGGCCAATTGGCATTTGATTTTTTTGTCCAAACTCATGTGAGTCTCCTCATGGTCGGGGGGCTGGCATGACTATTTAGAATGAATTTATATTTTCGCGTTCCATGGCATAGCCCCTGATGGAAGCCCTGCTTGGGCCCGAGACAAGTATAAGTGACGAGAGCGGGAAAATGGTATTCCAAGCTCTGGGGAGGGCGAGTGTGGCCGGTGGCCCGCGGAATGGCACCCAGGAGGTCAGCAGTCGTGGTTTTGGACATAACTCGTGCGGACGTTGACGAGCATCGGAACGAAAATCCGCGCTAAGGGGGTCCGGCGGGTCGGGTTAGCGCGGAAACTCGTTCCGATGCTCGTCCACCCCCTCCTCATGCGCGAGCCGGTGGCCGGGGGCGAACTGCCGCGCCGCGTCGAGGCCCGCGCGACCGCCGACGCCGACTGACGAGCCCCGGCCGTCCGGGGAGAGGTACGACGGTCGTACCTCGACGGCAATGAGGGCCAGGACCACGAGGACGCACACAGCAAGCGCAGGTCAGGGCCATGGAAGCGCGCCGGATGAGACCTCCGATGGTGCTAAGCGGTCAAGCCGCTGCGGTGACGGGCGGGGCGAAAGCCTTGGTCGGGTCGTAGAGCTGCCTGGTCTGCAGGCAGTGGTGGAGCTGTCCGAGCATCCGGTTGAACAGGTTGCGCAGTGCGGCGGCGTGCCGGTCGCCGTGGTCGCGTCGCTGCTGGTAGTGGCTGCGCGGGGGTCCGGCTTTGGCGGCCGCGCAGAACGCCCATCTGAAGCCGGTGGTCGCCAGGCGGTTGTTCTTGATCGAGCGCCGGGTGATGGACACGCTTCGCCCCGAGGCGCGGGTGACCGGCCTCCGAGGAGGATCGGACCGGATTTTGGCGGTAGGGCCGACGTGATCGTCAGCGCGTACGTCGTCGAGCGGCGGGGTCGTTTTCGGCGGTGATGCGGGCGGAGGTGTGTTCGCCGAGGCGGACGTAGGTGCCGAGGCTGGCCAGGTGCTGGTGGCGGGATTTGGCCTGGAGTTCGGGGGCGGTGCGTCCGGCTTGGGCGAGGTGCTGGAGCGCGGAGTGCCGCAGTTGGTGGAGTGTCCACCCGTTGCCATCTCCGGAGCACCGTGCGCCGTGCGGTGACCCGGCCGGCGTTCCGCGCCGCCGCACGAGCCTGGCCGGACGAAGCCCGCGCCGTGGTGGCCAAGCTGCGCGCGCTCCTGGACGAAGTCGAGGCCGCCGCCACCGATCCCGCCGCCGGGTGAGGCAAAGCAGGGCGGGTTAGGAAACTCACTGGCCGCCGGGTGGGACCTCACTCGCGGGCTGAGCTGCGCGGAGTGAGGCGAGTGAGGTGTCCTCGGCCGGTGAGGTGCGGGCGGCGGCCGGTGAGGTGCGGGCGGCGGCCGGGGCGTGCGGGCGGCGGAGGCGAGGGCCCGGCCGCCTCACTAACTCCGGCTGCCCGGGGATGTCCCGGTTCAGGGTGTGTGCGGGCATCCCGAGATGGCGACGGGCCGCGCATCGCCTCCGGCGCGGGGACCGGTCGCCGGCGCGGCCCGTGTCTCGGCCCTGGATCGTCGCGGCGGCCGCCGCCCCTAGAAGACGTAGGGATCCGGGTTGCCAGGCAACCCGGGACCCGAAACCTCGCAGGTCACGGGGGTGAGGCGGCTGGCCCGGAGAGATGACCACCGGGCCGCTGCGGGTCGACGTGCCGAGAAAGTATGGCGGATATTTACCGATCATGGGTGTTATGCGCCCCTTCTCAATAACCGCATGAGACTCGGTGTCTGCGGCACCGACCGCGCCGGGTCCGGCAGGGAAGAGGAGGACTGGCATTGACACAGACATGGCTGAATCTGCTGATCGCCGTGCTTGGGGTGGTGTCGGCCGTGCTGACCGCGTGGACGGCGTATGCGCGGCGGGCCGGGCGCGGTGGCAACGGTGACAGGGGCCTCGGCACGGACAGGGCGGTTCGAAATGGCATGTGGGAAGTCGACGATGAGCGAACGTGATCATGATCGCGAGCGCACCGCCAAGCCGGGGGCCCATCTTGGGCCACTCACCGGCGCAGCCACCCACGAATGCGACACAGTGGCGCCGATGCGCGCGCAGTTGCTGGAGCTACACGACGCCCACCATGCCCGGGTGGTGGCGTTCTTGCTGAGTAATGGTGCCTCCTTACACGACGCGCAGGACGCCGCCCAGGAGGCCTTCATGCAGGCGTGGCGGGCTGCCAACCAGCCCGGCGCGTGGGCCCAGATCAAAAATCCAGCCGCATGGATCTATGGTGTCGCGCTACGTCGTTACCGCTATCCCTCCCCAGCCTTGGGCAGGCCGCCGATCGTGCCGGTGCCGCCCGACCAGCTGCCCACCGATACACGAACGGCATCCCCCGACCCTGCCGACCTGGTTGCCGCGACTCACGACACGCTGACCGCGCTGGCCGCGCTCGATGACGATACCCGCGCCGTGATCGCCTTCCAGATGAGCGGATTCTCCGCCGTCGAGACCGCCGCCGCGCTGGACATCGACGACCAGCGCGTTCGCAATCTCCGCAAGAAAGCCCGCTCCCAGTTGAGGGTCTGGTTGGCCTCAACCTCGGAAGGAGGATCAGAAGATGACCGCCCCCGACCCTGAGGACCATCACCGGGCAACCGGCTCGACGCCTCGCCCACTGACCGACAGCGAACTGGACGCGCGCCTCGGCATCGCCCACGAGGACCTCGTCGCGCATGCCAGCCGCCACGCCGACCCCCTCGCCACCCTGCTGGCCCTGCTGACCGTCGAGCATCCCGCCGCGGTCGGCACCCACCCGCTGGCGCCGGCCCAGATCATCACCGGCCGGATCCACGTCTACGAAATTATCCGCGCCTTGCAGGGCGACTTCTCCTCTACGGAGGCGGGCACCGGCGGCCACGCTCGCTCGTTGGAGCTCGCTCGCGCTCACACCTTGGAGCTGGTCCGCCTCCTCAGCCAGGCCCTGCCGTTCGCGCACGCTGTTGCGCACACCCTCGACCTCGCCGTCGACCTCGCCCAGGCGCTTGACCGGGGACTCCCCCTCAACGCCGACCCCGCCAGCGACCTAGCCGCAGCGCTTGTCAACGCCCGCTCCCTGGATCCGCACTACGCCCTCGCGATCACGCGTGAACGCTCCACCATCCTGGCCCTGATCAGCGCGCTATCCCGAGATCTCCCCGCCGCCCCCAACGCTGACCATGACCACCAGAGTGCCCTTGACCATGCCTTCGAACTCACCGACGCGCTGGCCCGTCTGCTTGCCCAGGCGCTCGACCTGGCGCCCATCGACGCCTCAGGTGCGGACCTGTCGGCCTTGGACGTGCCCGACGCCATCGTGCTCGCTGACGTTGTCTGGGATGACCACACCACCTGGCCAACGCCCTGGCACACCTACGCATGCGACCACTCCATCCCGCTGGAGGACCACCGCTACCAAATTCGTACCGGCACCTTGCCTCACCTCACCGCACCGGCCACCCCGTGAACGCATCACAGCCGCCACTCGGGCGGCCCAGGGCGGGGGTATCCCATGGGTAGTTCCTGGGTTGGTGATCGATCGGCATGGCTCTACGCCAGGCGCTGAGCGGAAAGAACGGGATTGGACCGGCGCCGAGGCGCGCGCTGAGTGTCCACTAACGATGGTTTCCGACAGCCGCCGATCTTGAGGGCACGCCCCGCCTAGAAATCACCACAAAACGGACTTGATCATGTCGTAAAACGTGTCAAGGAGCTGCGGTGTTCAACAACGAAGTGTCGGACCCATTCTCTACGGTCGGGATCATGGACTCCTCCCCTGTCACCGCCGTGTCCGGCGCGCTCATTGGCTACGCCCGGGTCTCGACTCGTGACCAGCACCTGGACCGGCACCTGGCCGCGCTGAAGACGGCGGGCTGCGCGCGGATCTTCGCGGAGAAGGGGTCCGGCAAGGACGTCAGCGGCCGTCCCGAACTGCAGGTGTGCCTGGACTACCTGCGTGCCGGGGACACGCTGGTGGTCCCGTCGCTGGACCGGCTCGCCCGCAGCCTCAAGGACCTGATCGAGATCGTCGGCGAGCTGAACGGCCGCGGCGTGAAGTTCCAGTCCCTGGCCGAGGCGATCGACACCAGCACCCCGGCGGGCGAGTTCCAGATGCATGTGTTCGCCGCGCTGGCCGAGTTCGTCCGCAAGCTGATCGTGGCGGGCACCCGCGACGGCCTGGAGGCCGCGCGGGCCCGCGGGCAGCGCCTCGGGCGGCCGCCGGCGATGGACGCCGATCAGATCCGGCGGGCACGCGCGCTGCTGGAGCGGCCGGAGGAGAGCGTGTCCTCGATCGCGCGGCTGCTGGGGGTCTCGCGCGCCACGCTCTACAAATACGTTCCCGAAGCCGCGGGCCGACCGCGCGCCATCGACGCATGACACGCGGTTCGCTGCCCCGCCGCCGCCGAGATCGTGCTCGGCTTCTGGAACTTGACGATCAGCGGGGAAGAGGGAGGGTGACAGGTTGTGGTGGGAGTTGGCGGTCGATGCGGTCGCCGGTGTTGGGGTCGATGCTGAAGTAGCCGCTGGCTCCGTTGATTCCCGCGTCCTTGAGTAGGCCGAGTTGGTTGCAGACGCCGAACAAGTTGGGCAGGGCGTGTGGGGTGGTGGCGTTCTCGATGGCTTTGCGGATGGCGGTGGTTGCGGTCAGGACGGCGTCGTGGGCGGTGATGGCCCATCCGGTGTCCAGGTCGGAGCGGGGGAAGGGGGCTTTGGTGTAGGCGGTTTCGAAGTCTTCGTAGAGGTTCTGGCTGGGGTGGGCTTTCAGCTGGGTGGGATCGGCCAGCGGGGTGTAGAGCACTTTGATGGGGGCGGCGGGGTCGCCGAGGACGGGGGGATGTCCGCTGTACAGGTCGGGGCTGGCGGAGCGTTGCAGTAGGGCGCCGTCGGACCCGGTGACGACGGTGATGGGGGTAGCGCGCTCGGGCCGGTTGTGCAGTGCGCGCAAGAAGTCCTTGAGGTTCTTGGCGCGTCCGCTGAAGTAGACCAGGTTGGTCTTGCCCAGTTGCTGGGCAGTGGTGTCCAGCGCTTGAGAGCCGCCGCGAGGGTCGTAGGGGTAGGGCTTGAGTCTCTGGTGCCTGTGGTGTTGCTCAAAGAATGCGGTGAGGGAACTGGCGTAGGAGTCGGCGGTGCCGGCGATGGTGTTGCTGACGCCGACCAGCGCCGCGGTGGCCGGTGCTGGTTTTAGCTGCTTGGCGATGGCGTTGAGCTGCTGGGTGTTGCTGATGGCCACCCGGGCCAGGCACATGCCCTTGCCGGGTTCGGCACCGTTGGCGATCTTGGTGAATCGGTCGGCGGTGATGATGTCGCCGACCATGGGGATGTCCCTTTTGGCCAGCCACTGGGTTGCCTTCTTGGTCTCGTCCTGGCTGAGGCCCAGCCCGGTGACCGCCAGCAGGTGATCGGGGCCATGGGGGTCTGCCATCTTCTCCAGCGGTTGGACGGCGTCTTCCCAGTGGGCTTCGCCGGCGCCTTGGTTGGCCAGCACCAGCCGAATCTTGGGGCGTTTGTTGGGCTCGTCGTTGGCCTTCTTCTGGGCTATGTACGCGCCTTGGACCTCGGAGACCGTGCGGGGATCGGGGGGGAGATCGGGATCGGTGGTGGTCAGGGGCGCCATGAAAGCCACGGTGGCGTAGCTGCCCGGTCCACCCTTGGTCGCGGCGTCGTTCTGCTTCCCGATGAGCTTCATCACCGGTTCCAGCTTGGATCCGAAGACGCCAAGGTCATCGGTGCCTTGGGGAACGGCGACCCCTACGCATTGCTGGCCCGTCCATCGCAGGGTCTTCTGGCCGCCGCACTGTCCGTCCGGCCAGAGCGCCATGGTGACCCCGGCGGCGGTGATCAGCGTGGCGGTGACCGCGATGGCCGCCGGTCGCGAGCGCCAGTTCGGCTTCTTCCACCTGATCAGTCCAGCCGATGGCTTGGATGGCGGCGGGCTGGAGGATGGTGTGCCCGACGCGCCGCTTCCAATCCCACCGGGCAGCGGATCGGTGGCTTCTGGCGGGACCTCTGCGTCAGAGACTAATCCGGAAGTTGCGGGATGCTGGCCCTGTCTTACCTTGACGCGTTCCCATGCCTGGATCCACTCCAGGCGATCTTCCTCGGAGACTCCACAAGCTAGAACAAAGGAGCTCAGGGTCTCCTTCCTGATCGCGCTGTTCCCGGTGACCATCCCGTTGGCCGTTGCTCTTGCTAGAACGGTGCCGGCCTTCTTGGACTTCGTCTCGATCTGGCTGTAGCTCAGTCCGGACCGATCGCGAAGTTCCCGCAGCTTATCGCGCAGATCATGGATGGTCTGCACTTTGTCGAGGTCTGGGACTTTCGGGGGAGGGAACATGGCGGCCGTCCGTCTGAGAGTGTCTGATTACATCCGAGAGCGTAGAGACCTCCAGCGCACGGCGCTGCCCAAGCCGCCGAGTTGGCCGACTCGGGTCCAGGGACAGCCGAGTTCCGCCGAGGCGCTCAGGGCGTGAACCTGGAGCGGATCCGGGTTTCACCGGAGACGTTCCGCCGGGTGGTCTGCCGATTGATTCAGGTGCTCTGATGATTGCGAGCCGAGCAGTTCGCCCGGTTCCGCGGCGCTTGGAAAAGCGCCGGATCAGAGAAAGGAATGGCCGCCATGACTGACCGGCTCCCTCGCGGACGTGAGGGTCACTCGGCCGAAGAGCGCTACTGGAGGACCCGGACCATGCTGGAGGGTGTCCGCTTCGCCCTGTCAATTCTCACCCAGAACCTCTGGGAGGTTCTGCGGCGTCACTGACGCCTGAAACGACAGAGTGACGGGTCTCCTGCCTCAATGACAACGAAATCGTGCAGGCAGGAGACCCGCTCACCCTGAATAGCCGCTCGTCAGGGTGTTGTGCAAGGTGCCGCAGAGACTCTCGCTCGGGTGGCCGCCGCGCATGCGATGGCCACGCGCGGTCGCCTCCTGAACCGCCGGTACTCGTCAACGGCCCACCGGCCATGCGGCATCGCCGAACCGACCGGGCGGGTGGCCGTCCACATCCGTCCGGTCCCCCGCTCGCCGAGGCCTCGCCCGTGGCCCCCGCCTCGAACGCCTGCTGGAGACCGTCCAAGAGCTGTTGCGCCAGGACGGCAGGCCAGAGCGTTGACCCTCGGGTTCCTAGAAGCCCGAGAGGGCCCCGAAACCGGCCTCGGACCGCACGTCCCGATATGGCCATGGTGCGTACCGATATCCGTACAGCATGTTACGATTCCGGTACATCATGGAGGGGAGACGCGGTGATCAGATGGTGGGAGGTGCCGCACGACACCCTGGAGATCCGGGACCGGCACGAGGCGCTGACCCGGCGGGCGCTGGACGCCCGGACGGCGGAGACGCTGCGCAGCCGCGACGAGTACGACCCGGACCGGCACGCGGTGGTGGACGCCCGCCCGCTGACGGCCGAGGAATGGGCCGAGGTGCTCGCCTACGGGCACGCGCTCGCCCGGCACTACGCGCACCCGGCCGACCTGGGTCGCGCGGTGCGGGCCGGGATGAGCTGGTCGCAGGTGGCCGAGGCGATCGGCCCGGACGGCGGACCGGCCGAGGCCCGCGCCGCCTACCGTGAGTGGGCCACCGGGCAGCGCCGCCTCAACGCCCGCGAGCCCGGCAGCACGATCGGGATGACGGCCGAGGAGTACGCCGAGGCGCTCGCCCTGGCGGCCGAACCCGACCCCGGCGGTGCGGCCGGCCCGGCCGCGGCCGAAGAGGACGTCCGCGCCGCCGCGGTGCGGGAGCTGGAGGCCGCCGCCGCCGACCGCCGCGCCGCCGACCGGCGCACCTGGGACGCGGTGCTGGCCGCCCGTGCAGCCGGGGTCCCGGTCCGCCGAACCGCCGAGCTGGCCGGGATCAGCCCGGACACCGTCCAGCGGTGGACGCAGGCCGCGGCCCGGGGCGAGACCGGCCCGGGCAAATTCCGCCCCTGAACCAAGGAGAGTCATGACCACCGACCACACCGGGCCATCGGGCCGATGGACCCTCTACCACCTGCATCACACCGTGATGGGCGGACTGACCATCACGCAGCGGATCGTGCTGCTGGGCGAGCATGACGAGCACCTGGCCGCCCTGGAACAGCTCCGTGAGGACGCCGCACGGATCGGGTACCGGCTCAACGCCGTCGCCCCCGCCGCCGAGCCGGGCACGGCCGGTGACTTCCGCTTCCCGGGGATGGAGCCCGCGATCAAGTCGCTGACCGAGGCGGCCGAGCACCGCTGGGCGCAGATCAACCAGGGCGGCCGCCTGGAGGACCCCGCCCTGTGGGCCCCGGACCGGGAGCGGGACCGGGCGACATGACCACAAATGACGCCCACCCCATGACACCCCTCCCCCCTGGCGATGTCGTGTCGCCCACGCGCGGTGATGTCGCGTCGCCGGCGTCGGCTGAAGTCGCGTCGCCGGGGCCCTGCGATGTCGTGTCGTGTCGGGTGTGCGGGGGGCCGGTGCCGGACCGGACCGGGCGGCCGGGACGCCGGGCGCAGTGGTGCTCCAAGGGCTGTCGTCAGGCCGCGTGGCGGGCCCGGACCGCCGCCGGCCGGGCGGCCCGCGCGGCCGCGGAGCTGTCGGGCCGGATCGCCGGGGCCGGGTACAGCGACGTTCAGGCCGCCGCCCGCGTCCTCGGCGAGGCCGTCATCGCGATGTGCCAGGACGGCGACATGGGCGACATGGCCGTCATCGAGGGCGCGCTGATGTCCGGACATCGGTGGGAGGGCGACGTCGCCGGCGCGGCCCGTCGCCTGGCGGCCGCCGCGACACGCGTCGCCGACATGGCCGACGCGCACGCCGCCCATGTCGCCGACTACCGCCGCGCCGCCGCCGTGATACGTCGCGCGCCGGCGCGGCACCCGGGCGGCGACGATTCACCCGCCGCACCGCCCGGCGGAATCGTCGCGACCACCGCGGCGCAGGCCCCGGCGACGAAACCCGCCGCCACGATCAGCGCCTCGGGGATCTCGCGGGTTCTGGCCCGAGCCGGGTTCACACGCGCGGAGAAGGTCCCCGGCGGCCGCGGCGGCGTCCTGTCCCCGATCACCGACGGCTTCAAGGTCTGGAGCCAGGGCAGCGGCCACGTCCTGGTGGACCATCTCCCCGCCGACGCAGAGGACCGGCACACCCACCTGGCTGCGATGGCCGCGGCGTTGACCGCCGCCGGGTACGCCGTCGCCTCCGCCGGCGGCCGGGGCGATCTCGATGTCACCCTTTCGCCCAGCGGACCCGCCGAAGCCGCCTCTCCCGCCGCGCCCGCCCCGGTGGGGGAGGTGGTGGTGGACGGTGTGGACGTCGACGGGCTGTTCGACGCGGTCGAGGACGTCCTGGACGTGCGGGACGTCCCCGGCATCGGCCAGCACGTCCTGCAGGGCGTCCCCGGGACGTCCTTCGCCGGCGCCCTCGACATGCTCGCCGCCGCGCACGCCACCGCGTCGGGGGACGGGCCCCTCGACGGCCTGGCGGCCGCCGCCGCGGCGGTGGTGCGGGCCCGGCCGCCGCACCTGCCCGCCCGCGCGGACGCCGCGATAACCCGGCTAGCCGCCGCCCTGCCCTCGGAGGGCCAGTGACCGCCTCGTTCCGGATGGTCTATGTCCCGCAGTGCCGGGCGTGCGGCGCCGCGGTGGTCGACTCTGACGGCCGGGAGACCATCGTGCAGCGCACGCTGCTGCCGCAGCCGCTGCGTGACGACCTGGCCGCCGCCGGGTGGGAGGTCGTCCCCGGCGACGCCCGCCACGGGGCCCGCGATCCCCGCACGGGGGACAGGCTCACCTGCCCCGGCTGCGCCGGCCGCCGCCGCGCGGACGGGCAGGCCCGCCGCGACCTCCTCCACCAGCCCGCGGTGACGGAGGTCGACATGGCCGCCCGGCTCGGGCCCGGCTGGACGCTGCGGCAGCGGGAGGGCGACGCCGAGACCCAGACGTGGCTGGTCACCTACCAGGGCCAGGTGAAGGGCCTGGTGCGCCGCTACCGCCGCAAGAGCGACGGCGCCCTGTCCAGGGGCTGGGAGGCGCTGCTGGGCGGCGGCGAGGGGTTCGTGCGGCACTCGGCGACCAAGGCCGGCGCCCACTCCGACCGCTCCTCCTTCCTGTGGCGCAGCCGGGATCTGGCCGCCTGGGGCATCGCCACCCGCCCCGCCTACACCGAGCCGAACCCCGGCTGGGTCACCCGCCGCCCGCGCGGCCGTGACGAAAGCGGGGGAGCATGAGCGGCCACCTCCCGCCCGAGCTGGAGCGGGCGAAGACAGCGATGTACGCCGTGGTGGACGCCGCCACCGCCGTCTGCGCCGCGGCGACCGGACACGCCCCGCACCGGCCGCCCGCCCAGGCCGGGCCGCCGGTCGACCCCGCCCGGCTGGCCGTCACCGCCGACTACGCGACGGCGCTGGACCACCTGGACCGCTGCGTGCACGGCGCGCCCGCCGAGTACGTCGCCGAAGCCGCCCGCCGGTTCCTGGCCGCCGTCACCGACGCCACTGCCGCACCCGCACTCCACACCGCCCTGACCACCCTGCGCGCCGCGCTGGACGACCTGGACGCCGCCCATGCCGTCATCCCCTCTACCCCGCCTACCCGGCAGGCCGGGGCGCCTGCCGGGGGGTCTACGGGGGGGGCTACCGGCCCGGCCCGGTAGGGAGGGGCGCCTACCGGGGTAGAGGGGCCCGGTCTACCGGCGGATGCGCGGATGCGCCGCATCCTCCGTCTCCTCAGCCATCCCACCCCGCCGCCCGCCCGGCCGACCGATCGACCGGGCGAACACCAGCGGACGGCTGGTGCAGGTCAGCCGGTATTTGACCGGTCGAACCACCGGTCAAATACCGGCCCGCTGGCACCGGCCCCGGCGAGTCGCTCCCGACCAAACCAGCAGGTCACGGCGTTGCGGCACCCTCCAGCGGTGGCCCACTCACCCGAGTATTTGACCGGTCGAATGCCAAAAACGCGCGCGCGTGCGCGCGTGGCGCTCCGGCCGTGAGAGACGCCTCCCCCGTTCGCGGCTCATCTTCGGGACAATGCGAGTCCGGCCTGGCCCTCCGCCGGGCCCTGTCGAGTCGCTGGGATCGCTCATGAACGCACAGCAGCCTGCCGGGCCGGACGTACGGCGTGCCCGGGTCACCGTCCTGGCCAACCACAAGGGCGGCGTCGGCAAGACGTTCCTGCTCATGGTGATGGCGGCCGAACTCGCGATGCGGGGCTTCAAGATCCTGGTGGTCGACCTGGATCCGCAGGGCAACGCCTCCCGGAGGCTCGGGTACGCCGAATTCGAGCTGGAGAACCGGCCGACGATCGCCGAGGCCGTCGCCGAGTCGTCCCCGGACATCGCCCGGCAGGCGCTGCTGCCGTGCCAGTGGGAGCCGGAGTGGGCCGAGCGCATCAGCCTGCTGCCGTCGCGGATCGAGCTGGAGAACCGGGTGAGTGAGGCCGGTGTCCCCGGCTCCTGGATGCGTCTGGAGGACGCGCTGAACCCGCTGCTGGACGACTACGACCACGTCCTGATCGACACGCAGCCGACCCTGGGACATCTGCTGCATCTGGCGCTGGTCCTGGCCGATGACGTCATCACCCCAGCCGTGCCCGAGTACGACGCCGTCCGAGGCGCGCAGCGGCTCATCGACTTTGTCGGATCGCCCAAGAACCGGCGGAGTCTGGGCATCCACGCCACGGTGATCGGCATCGTGCTGAACGCCAAGCGCGCGAACGTCGCCACCCACGAGGGCCGCGTCGAAAAGGCTGTCGAGCAATGGGGCGACCTGGTCTGGCAGCCGGCGCTGCCGTTGCGCGCCCCACTTCACGACACCCAGGAGTTCGCCGAACCTCCGCACACGGCCACCGGCGAGGCCGGGACGGTCATCCGCCAGGCGGCCAAGACGCTGGTGGACCGCTACCTCGGCAAGGCCGCCTGATGAGCAGCAGCAGGCGACGCCGCGTCCTGCCCGACGTCGAAGGCGCGCGCATCGAACACGGCGTCGGGCCGGCCCGCGAAGAGGGCGCAGCCACCGTGTCCAGAAGGGCGCCGGGCACGGTCACCGCGCCCGACTCGGCGCCCGCCCTCGCCGAGGTCATCAAGCCGGGTCTGGATCTGCTGCCCGAGGCGCTGGGGGCGATGGTCCCTGCGCCGTCCACGCCGCGGACGTCGGAACCTCGGCTGGCCGCCGACGAACGCGCCGCGTTCGAGCACTGCGACAAGCTGGTCAGGACCCTCGACGGGCTGTTCTGGGTACGCGGCAAGGCGCTGAAGACGATCTCTGGCAGCGACCTGGCGCGCGAGGACTACAGCTCGTTCGAGGAGTACGCGCAGGCCCGGCTCGGCCGGTCGGCGCGCCGCGCCTACCAGCTCATGGAGGTCGCGGAGCTCGGCGAATACCTCTGGCGGGAGGTGCGAAAAATTTTTCGCACCGCCGGGATCAACGAGTCGCAGACCCGGACGCTGCTGCCCCTGGCCGACCGGCACGGCCCGGAGGCTGCGGCCCTGGTCTTGACGACCACCCTGAGCGCTGGGCAAAAGCCCACCGCCGAGCTGCTGCGCGCCGTCTTGGCGATCCTTCCCGACGACCGGTTCGACCCCGACGACACCACCCGCCGCATCAAGGACTTCCTCGCCGAAGACGTCCGCGTACTGCCCCCACCGGACAAACCCGATCCCGCCGACACCGCCGTGCAGCGCTTCCGGTCCGTCCTGCAACGCACCATCCGCCAGGAGGACCTGCAAGCCGTCAGATCCAAGCACCCGGATGAGGCCCGGCAACTGGCCACCGAACTCCGCGAGCTGGCAGCCGAGCTGGATCCACCTTCCGCGTAGGAAAGCCCCCGGATCGCTCTGATCCGGGGGCAGCAGTGCGGGTCCGGGTGGGACGACATCGAAGCCCAACCTCTCGGCGAGGACTGACCAGTCGCACGGTCTGAACACCATGAAGCCCTCCGTCCTGTGGACGGAGGGCTTCATTCGCAGCCAAGGTTATTCGGCTGGCCAGGTGAAAGACAGCTCCCACTGGTGAGCGGGAAGTGTGATCACGTTGACCTCCACAATCCGGCCTGATGCGGTCCGCGCCGTTCGGGTGATTGTGAAGACCCGCTGTTCGAGCTCCATCTTGAGAGCCTGAGCCTCCTCTGCTTCTGGTGCCCGGACCCGCACAAGCTCGGTGAACTCAGCGGGAGCGTGGCCGAGATCGGCGAGCCTGGAGTAGCTGCCTCCCGGACCGGTGTCCTTCTGCTCAAGTGCAGTCCCCTCGGCGATGTCCAACGGAAGGTAGGAGGTGGCCACCTGGACGGGAACGTCGTTGGCCGTCATCACCCGGCTACGTGAGAGCACCTCAGTGCCCTCGGGGATGTCCAGGAGTGCGGCCACCTGCGTGGGTGCCGACATGCGAGCGATCGTGACCGTGGTGGCCGGAACCAGGCCGTTGGCCTTGAGTTCCGCCTCGAAGGCGCCCCGAGCCTCCCCCGATTCCCGGACCGTGCGTTGCTGACGACCGGCGGTGTTCCGCCGGATCACCGGTATTTCGTTCACGAACGTCCCCCTCCCTCGTTGAGGGCGTACGAGGCCCTCGGACTGCAAGATCCCAAGTGCCCGGTTCACCAGCGCCCGGCTTACCCCGTATCGATGGGCAAGCTCTGGTTCCGCCGGCAGCTTCGCGCCGCGCGGGAACTCTCCGGCCGCTATGGCCTCTCTGATCTGCCGTGCTACCTGCAGATACGCCGGTGGCGACGATTCGATGGACAACCCGGTCTCCCTTACTTATCGGTGCGGAAGCTCTCACCTTAGACGCACGAACTTCGTATGACGTTTGGCTTCCCTCTTGACATGAGGCCACAGAGGGTCGCTAATAGTCAAACGTATGTCGTTTCACGTGTGAAGCGGACGTGAGCTGTCTTCGCCTGTCGAGATGTCCGATTCCGCCTCCACACGCAGCGGCGGGCCCCGGTGCTGCAACACCAGGGCCCGCCTCACAGGTCGCCCTGATCTCTAGGCAAGGAGGTACGACCCGTGATCGACAGCATGACCGAAATCGAGGAGGACAATCTCCTCACCCGCGCCCAGGTGGCTGCCCTGTTCAACGTGCGGCCCCGCACGGTCGCCGAATGGGGCCGTGTCGGCCGTCTGCAGTCCATCCGGACGCCGGGTGGTCACCGCCGTTACCGCGAGTCCGAGGTTCGCGCGTTGCTGGCCGGCACCGAGAAGGCGACCGCCACCTCCGAGGGGGCGTCGGCATGAGCATCCTCAAGACCCAGCAGCCGGGTACGCCGGGCGCGTCTGAGCCGGATGAGCTGGCGGTCGAGCTGCAGCGGCAGCGGGACCTGGAGGCCGCGCGCCGGGCTGATGAGCTGGAGCGGGCGCGCGCCGAGGCCGGTCACGGCCGGGCCCGCGCGGATGTGGCCGAGGAGTCGCGGCTGGCCGAGCTGGCCCGTGCCGAGCGTGAGGCCGACGTCCGTGCCCAGGCCGATCTGTCCCGGATGTTCCGGGAGTTCCGCGCGAACGGCACCCGTACCCAGATCCGCGCGGACATGGCGCGGTCGGGGGAGGCGCGGGCGCTGCGTCTGGAGTGGCTGCGCACCCGGAACCTGCAGGTGCTGGTTCCGGTCCTGATCGGGTTCGGGATCTGGAGCACGACCGGCGTGCAGCAGGGCGCGGCCAAGATCATGAACGTCGGCTCCGGCAGCCCGGTGTGGTGGGTGCTGTGGGGCCTGGAGGCGCTGCTGATCGGCGCGGTGTGCTGGATCATCATCTCCCGCGCCCGGCTGTCGGCGTCCGGTGGCAAGCTCGCGACGTCGGCCGAGCGGATCGGGATCGGCTGCCTGACCACGTCGATCTTCCTGAACTTGGTCGCGGCGGTGCCCGCCGGCGATGGGGCGCACGTATCGGGGTGGGCGGTGCCGGGCGCGATGTTCGCCCACGCCCTCGGCCCGATCGGCGCGGCCGTCACGGCGCACCTGATCGGCGTGATCGATGAGTCGATCGCCTCGGCCGACCCCTGGCACGAGAGCGGCAAGGCGGTGCCGCGGTTGGCCGACATGGACCTGAGCGCGCCGTCCCTCCCCGCGCCCGAGAGCGCGCCCGAGAGCGCGCCCGAGAGCGCGTCCGAGAGCGCGCCCGAGAGCGCGTCCGAGAGCGCGTCCGAGAGCGCGTCCGAGGGTGCGGTCGGGGTGCGTCCGATGGTGGTGTGGCCGGTGCCGTGCGGTGACCGTACTGCGCTGACGCTCGTGGCCTCTTCGGACGCGGTGACGTCCGCCGAGACCGCGGGGACCGCAGAGGAGGCTGCGCCACGAACGCGGGATGACCAGGATGACGACCGGCCGGGCGAGGACGGGCCGGACGCGTCCGCTGAGCCGCGTGCGACCGGGCGGCAGGCGCGCCCGAACCGGGGTGTGCGGGTGCCGCCGACCGCGCGTCAGCGCGCCTCGGCCGGCCGCAGCCGCACGGATGAGGAACTGGCCGTGCGGCTGACCGAACTCATGGAGGCCGGTGGGCTGGAGCCGGTGTCGGTGCGCGCGGTCGAACGCGCGCTGAACGTCGGCCGCGACCGCGCCAAGCGCGTGCTGGAGCTGGCCGAGACCGCCGCCGAGGCCGCCACCAAGGACGCCGAGGACGGCGCCTTTGGGAGCGCCCGCCCGCTGACCATGGTGGCGGGGGGTGCGCGGTGATGGCGCTCACCCGAACCGCCGCGGTGTCCGGGACGCCACACGAGCTGGACATTCGCCGTCAGCTCAACCAGGCCCGCCGGGACCTGGCCGAGGCGCACGCCGAGCTGGCGGTGCGGCGAGACCAGGAGACGGTGCTGCGGGCGCAGCACGTCGCCGATGCCCAGGTCGGCAGGCAGCGGTACACCGAGCTGCACGTGGCCTACGTCGAGTTGCTGACCTGCGCCCGCGCGACGGCCGCGGCGGCCGCGCGGGGGGAGCTGGCCCCGGCCGCGTATGTGGCCGGTCACCTGGAGGAGGTCGGGTTGGCGCCCGCGCCGGGCGCCGCGCCTGAGCAGGTGGTGGCCGAGGGGCTGGCGGTGGCGGCCCGGCTGGAGGGCCGGCGATGACCGCGCCGCTGCCCCCGGTCGATGCCGAGCTGGCCGCGGTGCGCGGTGAGCAGGCCCGGCTGGACGCCAAGTGCGGGACGCTCACGGCCGTGGTCGGCGCGGTCATGGCCATCTTGACCAGCCAGATCGGCCGTGCGCCGCTGCCCGTCCGCGTGGTCCTGGCCCTGGCCGGTGTGGCGCTGGCCGCCTCGGCGGTGGTGCTGCTGGCCGGGGTGCTGCGGCCCCGCCTGGGCGGCTCGGGGTTCGTGCGCTACGCCGCGATGACCTCCGCTGAGATCGGCGAGGCGTTCGACCGGTGGGCTCCGCACCACCCAATCAATGACCTGCGGTTCCTGTCCGGGCTGGTCCTGGTCAAGCAGCGTCGCCTCCGGTGGGCGATCGATCTGCTGATCACGGGCTTGGTCCTGATCGGGATCGCGCTCGGAGCGGCGGTGATCACGTGATCCGCTGTTCCGTGCTCGGTGGGCAATCCCGTCCCCGAGCAGGCAAAAGGCCCCGCCGACAGCCCTGAACAAGCACCGGCGAGGCCACCTCAAGAGAGGCAGGTCCCATTATGTCCGATCAGCGCACCAGCAGCGGCGGAACGGCCACCAGCGGTGGCGGCTCGGCGTCGCGGGGCGAACCGCAGAGCGTGCGGGACGCCTACGACAAGCAGCGGAGCGGCAAGTGAGCGGCAAGGCGTGCTGCCCGAGCTGCGGCAGCGACCGCAACGTCAGCTACGGCGGCCGCGAGGGCGGCACCGGCCGCAGCCAGGACGTGTGGGAGTGCTCCGAGCACGGCGAGTTCCGGACGCCCGCCCGCTGACCAGGTAAGACGCGGGGCCGGCCCCTAGCCGAACCGGCCCCGCCTTTCCCCGGATCAACCCAGTTTTCCGAAGGAGTTTCCAATGATGGCATTCACCATCACCGACGCCGGCGCCCTGGCCACGCTCCAGGCGGCCGGGCACCCGGCGACCGGCCAGACCACGGCCCTGGTGCTGGCCGAGCCCGCGCAGGCCCCGCAGGCGCCCTCGCAGTTCCCGGGGGAGGCCGAGGGCGGCACCGTCATGATCCTCGTGATCGGCGGGTTCCTCTGGTACATCCTCAAGCACAAGAAGGCCAAGCCCACCCACGTCGTGGCGTCGTTCGTCGCCGGGGTGCTGCTGGCCGGGTCGATGTTCGGGCTGATGGCCCGGCAGGTCTCGGCGAGCCTGGGCACCGGCCTGCAGACGATGCTCACCACCACCACCGGCGGCGGCTCGGGCGGCGGCTCGGGCACCGGCCGCTGAGGGTCCGGCCGTGACCGACAGTGAGCGGCGGCCGGGGGCGCGCCCCCCGGCCGCCCCCGGCCCCGGCGGGGCGCGGGCCCCGTCTCAGGGGTCCGTCTCACCGGTCCGTCTCACCAATGTCTCGGCCCCTCTTGACACGCCCCAAGGCGCGCGCGTATGCGCGCGCGCGACCCCTTCTGAGACCGACCCGCTGAGACACCGCCCCGGAGGGGACCCCTGATGAGGATCGACCCGGACGCCGTCCCGGCCCGGCCCGCTACGGCGCGTGAGCTTCGTCAGGCGCGCCGGCGAGCCGACAACCGCCGGGAGCACTTCGCCGCCAAGCGCGCCGCGGCCGCCACCGCGCGGGCCCGCGCCGCGGTGGCGTGGGATCAGTGGCGCGCCCTGATCCGCGACCTGCCCGAGGCCGAGGCCGAACAGCTCGCCGAGGACACCGCGGCGCACCTGGCCCGCCAGATCGATCAGATGACCACGATGCAGGGAGACCGGCCGTGATCGTGCAGCCGAACGAAGACCCCGACGAGCGCCGCCGCAAGCAGCGCACCGGCCCGGCCGCCGACCCGAACGCGGCCGTGGACCTGACCAAGCCCACCGGCCCGGCCGCCCAGACGCCGCGCCGCTACCAGAGCGGCGTCCTGGACGTGGTCCGCGACGCCGTCCAGCGCTGGCGCGAGCGGGACGAGCCCCCGCCGGTCTCGCCGTACGAGGACGAGGTCCCGGCGCCGGGAAACGTCGCCGCGCCGGCGGCCGCGGCCGCCGCGACGAAACCCGGCCCCAAGGACGGGGACGGCGAGACCCCGGCGCCCGGGACGGCGCCCGAGGCGAGGGGATGGGCGGCCCGGCAGGGCGGCCGCATCGCCGTCGGCGTCCGGGTGGCCGGTGCCGAGTGGCGGGCGTGGGTCACCGCGGCGAACCTGACCGAGGACGAGCTGGCCGAGCGGACCGCCGAGAGGCTCGCCGCCGAGGCCGAGGCCCGCCAGGAGGCCGAACGCGAGCAGGCCCAGGCGGCGGCCCGCGAGCGGCGCCGCGGCGGCCGCTCCCACGGGGCCTCGCGCCGCCGGGCCGACGCCGACGCCGGGCCGGGCGAGCCGACCGCCGCTCAGATCAACGCGACCCGGACCCGGATCCGGTGGGCGCGCGGCGGCGGCTCGGCGGTACTGGCGTTCCTGGCCTTCCAGGGCCTCACCCGGATGCCGATCCTGATGTTCGGCCTGCTGCTGGCCGGGCTGGTGAGGGCGTGGTGGCTCGGCCGCCGCGCCGAGGCCGAGCAGCCCAACGACGACCGCCAGGGCCAGGGCCAGGGCGAGGGACAGGACGTCGCCGAGGCCGCCCCGGCCCCGGCGGGCGAGCGGCCGGCCGCCGACGACGACACCCCGCCCGAGGGCGTGCCGGTCCTGGCGGCCGAAGGCGACGGCCAGAGCGACGGCCGGGGCGAGGGCGAGGTGCGGGCCGAGGCGCCCCGCTACTCCCTGCCGGGGGACGAGCTGCTGAAGACCCAGCCGCCGGCGGCGGGCGGGGACCGCGAGGCCGAGCGGATCCGCGGCCAGATCACCAAGGTCCTGGCCGACCACAAGGTGGACGCCACGGTCACCGGCCACACCCGCGGGCCCACCGTCACCCAGTACGAGATCGTCCCCGCGCCGGGCGTGCGGGTGGAGAAGATCACCGCGCTGCAGAAGACCCTGGCGCTGGCCACCCGGGCCGCGTCGCTGCGGATCCTGGCGCCCATCCCCGGCAAGTCCGCGATCGGCGTGGAGATCCCCAACGCGGTCAAGGACCTGGTGCGGCTCGGCGACGTGCTGCGCGCACCGGCCGCGCTGTCCGAGCGGCACCCGCTGATCGTCGGGCTGGGCAAGGACGTCGAAGGCCGCACCGTGCTGGCCAACCTGGCCAAGATGCCGCACATCCTGATCGCCGGCGCGACCGGCGCGGGCAAGTCCACCTGCATCAACGGCCTGATCGTCTCGATCCTCATGCGGGCCACCCCCGCCGAGGCCCGGATGATCCTCATCGACCCCAAGCGGGTCGAGCTGACCCCCTACCGAGGCATCCCGCACCTGCTCACCCCGATCATCACCAACCCGCGCAAAGCCGCCGAGGCACTGGCGTGGGTCGCCGGCGAGATGGACCGCCGCTATGACGCCATGGTCGCCGCCGGCGTCCGCAACATCGGCGAGTTCAACGCCAAGGCCGCCGCGGGCAAGGTCATCGTGGACGGCACGCGCGCTGAGCCCTACCCGTACCTGCTGGTGATCGTGGACGAGCTGGCCGACCTGATGATGGTCGCGCCCAAGGACGTCGAAGAGTCCATCGTGCGCATCACCCAGCTCGCCCGCGCCGCCGGGATCCACCTGGTGCTGGCCACCCAGCGCCCCTCGGTGGACGTGGTCACCGGGCTGATCAAGGCCAACGTGCCGTCCCGGCTGGCGTTCGCCACCAGCTCGGGCACCGACAGCCGCGTGATCTTGGATCAGACCGGCGCCGAGAAGCTTCTCGGGCAGGGCGACGCGCTGTTCCTGCCGATGGGCGCCTCGGCTCCGGTCCGGCTGCAGAACGCGTTCGTCTCCGACAAGGAGATCAACCGGGTCGTGGCCATCTGCAAGCGCCAGGGCAAGGCCCTAGCCGAACCGCTCCCGGCCGAGACGTCCCCGGCCGAGGAGAGCCCGGCCGAGGAGAGCCCCTACGAGACCGCGTACACCGCCGTCCCCGACGCCGGCGACACGCCGGACCTGGACGCCCCCGCCACCCCACCGGCCGCCCCCGCCCCCGCCGCGGACGACGTCGAGGACGAAGCGGCGGACGATACCGCCGTCGATGGCGTGGTCGGCGAGGCGGGGCCGTCCGCCGAGGACCGGCTCGCCGCCGCGCTGCAGGCCGCCGCCGGGCCGGTGAAGTGGAAGGCGCTGGCCGAGGCCGCCGGGATCAGCAAACCCACCGTGTACCGGCACATGGCCACCCTGGTCAGCCAGGGCCGCGCCCGCCCCGCGCCCGGCGGCGGCTGGACACTCGCCGACCACGGCCAGGACGACGGCCAGGACGACGGCGCGGACCGGGATCAGCCCACCGGGGACGGCGACGCCGAGCTGCTGGCCCAAGCGGTCGAGCTGGTGGTGTCCACGCAGTTCGGATCGACCTCGATGCTGCAGCGCAAACTGCGCATCGGCTTCGACAAGGCCGGCGCGTTGATGGACCGGATGGAGCGCCTGCAGATCGTGGGCCCGGCCGCGGGCTCCCAGGCCCGCGACGTGCTGATCGGCCCGGACGGCCTGGCGGACGTGCTGGCCGAACTCAGCCTCTGACCAACAGAGATCAACCCAGCGGGCGGGGGCTCTAGCCGGCCCCCGCCCCCAACCCGAAGGAGAAGCACCCGATGCCCGACCTGATGAACCGCGAGTCCGCGCTGGACGGCCTGGTGGAACGCGGCGAAGCGCTCCACACGGTGATCGAGAAGGTGGGCGAGTACGCGCCCACCGTCGCCGAGATGATGGAGATGCTCGCCACCGCCTCAGACCAGGTCACCGACCAGCGGCTGGACGAGTTCGCCGACCAGTCCCTGGACCTGCGCCGCACGAACGTGGCGATCCTCGTCGCGCTGCTGCATGACGGCTTCCTCGGCCTCGGCGCCCTGCTGGCCACGATCGACATGGACGAGTGGCTCGGCGAAGACGATGCCGTCCGTGCCGCCCAGGACGCCGTGGACGGCCTGGGCGAGGCGCTGGCCACCATCACCGCCCGCATCCGCCCGGCGGGCGGGGACACGCGATGACGAGCCCGCCCGCCCGGCCCCGGCCGCTGCCGCCCGAGACCATCCGCGCCATCGAGGCCCGCGCCGACGCCGTCCACCCCGACGAGCCGGTGGCCACCGCTGGCGAGGTCCTGGCCCTCATCGGGTCGGTCCGTGACCTGGACGCCACCGCGGTGGTGATGGGCCAGGCGCTCGGCCGGGTCCGTGCCCAGGGCCGCGAGTGGATCGAGAGCCGGGACCTGCAGACCGCGGCCGCCGGGCGGATCCTGCTGGCCCTGGTGGACGGCCGCCGAGGCGCCTGCACCGGCCTGACCTGACCCTTCGACCGGGCCCGGCCCGCTGCCCGTGGCGGACCGGGCCCCTTCTTTCGGCCCCGCAAACCACACCAGCCCCGCCCATATCAGGCAGCCGATTAGGAAAGGCCGGGTGACTCCTTTGGTGACAAGCCGGATGACGACGCGAAATCGGTCGGTCGTGCCTCCGGGACACCGCGCGTTCCGAGGACTAGGCTCAGCGCCGACGATCAGTCGGCACGCCCCCGCCCCGGAGGACTTTCAGGCAAAAAGAAAGAGCGCCCCTGAGGGGCGCCCATTCGGACAATCCAACACTGGTCTTGATCGTCTCTCGTACTCCCCTGACGGCCGCCAAACCTCATGGAGCACGAGCGACATCGAGCGCTGTTCTTGAACGTCGGTGATGACCATAGCATCGCGCCCCGGCGCTGGACGAGCATGCCCGAGCGACACGCCGAAGCTCTCCGGTGACTCCTCCAGTGACACCTCGGGTGACACCCCCCCAGCGGCCCGAAATCCGCTCCGCCCGCCCGCGCGTGCGCGGCGGACCCGCCGCGGCTGCCCCAACAAGGAACGCCGGGCAACGGCGTCGTACGGTGACGCCGATGCGCAGCCGTCGCTGCCGCCGGCGCTGTGGTGGCGGCTGGTGGAGCTGCTGTACGCGCGCGGGGAGCTGTCGCCGTACGCGCGGCGGATGGCCAAGCACGCCACCCATCACGCGACGGGGCGCGGCCGCCTGGACGACGTCGAGAACGGGCTGATCCCCGGCTACAAGGGCCGCCACGGCATCGGCCGACGCAGCGCCTACACCGACCTTGGGCGGCTGCGGGAGGCCGGGCTGCTGCGTCAGGTGCACGCCGCCTGCCCCGGCCGGGGTGTGGCCTACCAGATGTGCGTGCCGCAGACGCTGCCCGCCGACCTGCCCGCTGGGATCCGTGCCGAGCTGCGCAAGCGGTGGGCCCGCCCGTCCACGTCCTCCACGGTCGCCCGTGCCGCGGCACGGCGTCCCGCGCCGCCGGCGGGCGAGGCCGTCCGGGTGCGCATCCCCCTGGCCGAGGGCCACCGGCTCATGGCCGACGTTGACACGGTCCGGCTGGGCACCCTGACCGCCCCGCCCCGCGAAACCTTGCCATCCCGTGGAGGACTGCACACGTGTCCTTTCCTTAAGAGGGCTCTCCCCCAACCCCGCCTATCCAGGTCCCGGCAGGGCTCCGCACCACCCTCGGATCCGCCCATGGGGCGAGTCTTCGACCGCGAAGGGGTCGTGATCGAGGAGGTGATCTCCCGGTGCATGGCCCTGTGGGGCGCTCAGCGGCCCGCTGGCGGCCTCCCAGACGCTCAGGTGATGGCCAGGCTGCGTCCGATGCTGGGGTCGGCCCTGTGCTGGCACACCTCCGCCGACGTGATCGAGGCCCTGACCGCCCAGACCCGATCCGCCCGCGACCTCGGCGCGGTCGCCGCGACCCGGCTTCGCCGGATGATCCTGGCCGCCCGACGCGCCGCCCGCATCGCCGTCGACGACGACGGAGCCCGCTACCGCGACCTGCAGGACGCCCTGGCCCACAACCGCGCCCACGCCATGGACGCCTCCGCCGACGCCCGCCGATCCGCCCGCCAGGCCCTGGCCGCCGCCCGCGACCGGCACCGCGCCGCCACCGGCCGTCCCGTCCCGCCGCGTCCCCTGCCACGCACCCCCGCCCCGGCGCCCGCCGTGCCCGTCGACGCCTGCCCCGCCGAGGACGTCCTGGACTCGGTCGACCTCCGTCTGCTCCGCCAGGCCACCGCCAACGCCCGCACGGGCACGGCCCGGTGGCGAACCCCGAACACCACCGGCCTTTACTAAGTAAAGGCCGGTGCCGGGCGTGAGAGCAAGATGAGGAACAGGCGCCTGATCGGCGCCCCGGGCTTCCGCCCGGGATGATCACCCTCCTACCTTCGGAGAGTGATCATCCCCGCCCCTGGATCACGGGGCGGGCGCTCCGCTCGGGGAAGGGGCCGCACGGTGGGCGACGGCGAGACGGCGGGCGGCACCGTGCCGGGCCCGGCCGCGCCGCCGGCCATCGAGGGAACCGCGGGGAATGAAGGCCAGGCGCTTGCCGACCGGCCCGCGCGGCGGCGCCGGGTGAGCGGCGGCCGAGGCAACAAGCACTCGGTGCGGTTCACCGACGCCGAGGACGACGTCGTCCAGGCGGCCGCCGATGTGGCCGGGTTGACGGTGCCGCACCTGATCGCCGAGACCGTGCTGGCGGCGGTGACCGGGCGCGGCGCCGGGCGCGGGCAGCAGCTTCCGGTGGCCGAGCGGCGGGCGCTGGCGGCCGAGCTGGCGGGCGTGCGGGCCCTGCTGGCGTCGATCGGCGGGAACGTCAACCAGCTCGCCGCCGCCGCCAACTCTGGGAACCTCCCGGCCGCCGGCGCCGTCGAGGCGACCATGGACGCCGTTACCCGGATGCTGGCCCGGCTGGACGCCGCGATCGCCCCGCTGGAAGGCCGCCCCGGCGGTGACCGCAGGTGAACAACAAGATCATGAAGCGGGGCCGCAACGTGGCCGGGCTGGTCCGGTACCTGTTCGGCAAGGGCGACGCCAACGAACACACCGGCCAGCGGATCATCGCGGCCGCCGCGACGCTGGGCATCGCCGACGGCACCCGCCTGGACGCTCCCGGCGACTGGCCGAAGGTGCTGGAGGTGGCCCGCCATCTCGATGCGCACCGCCGCCTCGCCGGCGTCGCCCCCGAAGACGGCTGGGTCTGGCACTGCGCGATCAGCCTGCCGCCCGGCGAGCGGCTGGCCGATGCGCAGTGGGCCGAGGTCGCCCGCGAGACCGTCCGCCGCCTCGGCTTCGAGGCCGATGAGGAATCCGGCCGGGCCGGGTGCCGGTGGATCGCCGTCCACCACGGCCCCTCCGGGAAAGGTGACGGGGGCAACGACCACATCCACCTCGCGGTCAACCTCGTCCGCTCGGATCTGACCATCGCCGCGCCCGGCCGCGACCGCATCGCCATGTCGCGGCTGTGCGGCGACGCCGAACGCCGCTACGGGCTGTACGTGGTCGAGGGCCGGCCCGGGCGCGGGATGCCCGGCTACACCCGCGCCGCCAAAGAACGTGCAGAACGCGCCCGCCGCCGCACCCAACCGGCCCGCACGCAGGGCAAGGCACGGGGCCGCGCACAGGGCCGCGACGTCGGCGAAGCTGCGGGCCGGGCCGTCCCCGAGACTGCCACGCTGGCCCGCAAGGTCCGTGCCGCCGCCACCGCCGCGACTGGCGAGGCCGAGTTCGTCCAGGCCGCGCTGGACGCCGGGATCTTGCTCCGCCCCCGCTACGGCAAGGGCGGCGACCGCAGCCAGGTCGTCGGCTACTCCGCCGCGCTGCCCGGCAACGGTTCGGGGACGGCCGGGCCGATCTGGTACGGCGGCGGGAAACTCGCCGCCGACCTGTCCCTGCCCCGGCTGCGCGCCCGCTGGACGACAGCGCCCAAGGCGACGCCGCCCGGTGCGCTGCCCGCCTGGCAGCACGCCAACGACCTCGCCGCCGGTCCCGCCGGGACGGGCGCGCGTACGCGCGCCGACGCCGCCCCGCCCGCCGACGAGCCCGCCGGGCAGGCTGCCAGGCAGTGGCAGCGAGCCGCCGCCCGCGCCGCCGCCGCCCGCGCCCTGCACGACCTCCCGCACGGCGATACCGCCGGATGGGCGGCGGCCGCGTCCGACACCGCCGGACTGCTGAGCCTGCTGGCCGACCGCGTCGACGACGACGATCTGGCCGCCGAACTGGCCGACGCCGCACACACCCTGGCCTGGTCAGCCCAGACACCCCGCCACCCCCGCACCCGCGACCACCGCGGCGCCGACCACCGCGGGGACCGCCGGGCCCCTGCGCGCTCAGACCTGGCCGAGGTCGCCCGGTTCGTCCGCGCCGCCACCCGCCGCGGCGGCGGCACGGCCGAGGACACCGCGGTCGCGGTGGCGATCGCCGCGCTGGTCCTGGCCCTGCTCGCCGCCGTCGCCCTGATCCGGGCATGGCACGACCACCAGCAGCACCGCCGCCAGGCCGCCGCCCTCGGCACCGGATACCAGCGCTGCCGGATCGCCGCCCGCGCCCACGCCGGAAACGCCGCGCCGCCCTGGCAGCACCGCCCCCACGGCGCCCTCGGCGACGCCGCCCTGCGCCGCCAGGCCGACCGCGTCGCCGCCGAGCTGGCCCGCTTCACCCAGATCGAGAGCCGCGCCGCCGTCCTGCTGCAGCAGGCCCGCGCCGGCGACGGTCCCGCCGCCAGCCGGCTACGCGACCGCGCCGCCGCCCTCACCGCCGCGGCCGCCGCCGAGACCGAACTGCCCGCCGCCCGCAACCGCCTCGCCGCCGCCCTGGCCGAACAGGACGCCGCCCGGGCTCGCCTCGCCGAGCTGGCCCCGCTCGCCGACCTCGGCCGCCTGGCGCTGCGCGCGCACCGAACCAGCCGAGCCCAACTCACCCGAGACCAGGCCGCCGCCCGCGACCGGCTCACCGCCGCGACCACCGCCGAACACAACGCCCGCGCCCGCCTGGCCGACCTCACCCTGCAGGCCGCCGCCCCGTTCACCGGCGACCAAGGCACCCCCGCCCGCCCCGCCTGGCAGGACGGCGCCGCCACCGCCGAGCACACCGACCTGACCACCAACTGGCACGAGCACCTCGCCGCAGCGATCGCCGACGACGTCGACACCGCGCCCGACCGCGCAGCCGGCCTGACCGCCCAGACCCGCACCGCCGTCCACGCCACCCGCCGCATCCTGCACACCACCACCCAGCCACGCGGCCCCGCCACCGCCGTACAAGCCCGCGAGCGCCTCGCCGAGCTGCGCACCGAACAGGCCATCCGCGCCACGCTCCCGGCCGACCGCGCCGACCGTGAACAGCAGCAGCGCCTGCAGCACGCCGCCGCCCGCCGCGCCGCCCGGCCCCAGGCGGCGCCGCGCCGGGACGATCCCCACCACGGCCCCGACCACGGCCCCCAGGACGGGCCCGGCCACGGCCGGGCCGGAGGATTCGGCCGGTAGCCGGTTAGAAAACTCACCCGCCGCCCGCCATGACCTAACCCACGGGCTGACCTGCGAAGAGTTAGGTGAGTGAGGTGCCCCCGGCAGGTTAGGCGCGAGGGCCAGGAGGAGCGCGTACGGCACCTCGAACGCTCCACCCGCGACCTAACTAACCCCGGCTGCCCAGGGATGCTCCTGCAGGGCAGTCGGGCCCACGAACGGCATGGCGTACCCATGGGCTGAGCTGCGGTGATGGTGGTGGTGGGGTGTGCCCGTCATAGACAGAACCCCGAACGGCACCCCAAGAAGACAGGCAGCGACGATCAGCGGTAGGAGGGGCGGCTGGATCACTGACGAGCCCAGCCCGGCGAACGCGGGGAAGCCCGCTCTCTCGCTGCCAGGTTTCGGGAAGCGCCGTACCCGGAGGACGGTTCAGGGCGTGCGCGGACATCCCGAGATGGCAACGGGCCGCGCATCACCCCCGGCGCGGGGATCGGTCACCGGCGCGGCCCGTGTCTCGGCCCTGGATCGTCGCGGCGGCCGCCGCGAGCTCGCCGAGACGATTCGCGGCCGAGGAACGACCGTTGTCGCCCCCGCCAGCGGCCCCGGTGTTGTGTCCCGTTCGATCTGAGACAGTCCCGTTGATCATGGGGCATTTGATCGTTTGTCCCGCCAAGCCTCGCACATCGATCACAGCCGTGCCCTAGGCCGGTACACCCAGGTAAGGGCCGCGACGCTGTCGCGGTGATTTGTGGAGTGCCATAAGAGTCGGGTGATCGGATGAGGGGCCTAGTGCTCATGAGAACCAGAACAGGGCAGAGATCACGGCTGGCAGCGCGCCCAGGAGCACCGCGATTGCCGTGAGGACCGCGGGAAGACGCGGTGCGGACCGCAGCACCCACACCACAAAGCCGATGAGGACGAAAAGGGCCAGAATCACCACAACTCCGGCGGTCAACGGGTCTTGCATGAATAGACGCTCCTTTGGGCCTGGGGCCGTCCGCTCGGGGGGCGTGACGTGGATTGACCCCCAGTGCGCCACAACTTGAGGAGTGCCCGAGCCCGGAAGCGCCGTTGTGGAGCGATGTGAGAGGAAGCGGAAGGAATCTCCCGTACCTGTCCCTGGTCAGTGGGTAGACCGGTGGCCAGACCGGCATGGCCTGCGGGCCGTTCTCCTACCCTCTTCACTCCTCTCGGATCCTTTCGTTTTCGCTCTCCGAAACCGTGCCCGCCGGTCTGACCTAGGTGTTCCCAGGAACGAGAGGAAGTGGAAGGCCCCGGCCGGAGCGTGTTGACCATGGGGCGATCGGTCGTGGTGGAAGAATGCCGATACTTGAGCGCCGAGTCGTGTCCCCCCCGGCGTATCCCCTCCGTGTTGTGACCGTCTGAGAGCAACCGACTATGGCCGACAAGGCGCTTTCCCAGCATGCGCACGACCTCCCCCACGGGCCTCTGATCGAAAGCCTGAACAAGTTTCGGGATTTCTGCGGTAGGCCGAGCCTCGGGGATATCGAGCGGGTCTCCATGCAGCTCGCGAAGCGCTATGGCGGCCGCTACGGCAAGATGACGCTGTCGCAGCCCACGGTGAGCGCAGTGCTGGCGGGCAAGCGCAAGAAGCCCCCCAAGCGGACATGGCTGGTGGCCTTCGTGCTCGCCTGCGAGTGGTACGCCTGGACAGAAGCCGGTGTCCCCACCGAATGGGGCGCACCTGAAGAGAAGCGCACCGGGCCTCCGGACCCCGACCGTGTCCTGGCTCCGTGGATCGAGGAGCACCAGGCCGCGCTCGCCGCGTATCGCTCGCGTTCCAGCACTTCGGGTTCACCCGCCGGGCCGGCCGGGCTGGATCGCTCTGCGCGGCCCCCGGCGCAGGTCCAGTGGCCCACCGCAAGGCCGGACAGCCCAGCACACCCGCTCCAGGAAGCGCCCATGGAAATCGTCCGTGGGTCTCAGCGGCCACGGCACCCCGACGGGACGCTGCATCCTGACGGCGCCCATGCCGCTGCAGAGACCGCGGCCGACCACGACTCGCCTGTGCCCGACCGCCTCGGACGCGCCTGTGGCTCGCCGCCCAGACCCTCCTACGAGTCGTTCCGGGGCCGCACCGGCACCCCCGCGATGCGTGAGCCGCTCAAGGTCCCGCCGTCGGCGCCTGAGCCGGTCAGGGCGCAGCGGGCCCGACCCGCCCCAGCCGCGGGAGCCGCAGTGCCGGCGCAACCAGTGCTGGACGCATCCCAAACCCGCATCCGGCAGGAGTTCGGGGTGCTGGGTCTGCAACTGTACGACCGGGCGCAAGAGGGGCACGTTGAAGCGGCCTTCCGCCTGGGCACGCTGCTGTGCGCGAACCAGTCGCTGGCCGAGGGCATGTTCTATCTCGACAAGGCCAGGAACCACCGCCACACCGGCGCCGCGGCGTTGGGACGGGCGCTGGACCGAGGCCGGCTGCGCCAGCGCGCCCTGGAGACCGTGTACGGGTTCGCCCGCGACGCCCACACCGACAACGCGCTCCTCACCGCGGTGTCCTACTGCGCGATCGCCACCCGCAACGACCACGCCGACTCGGCGCACATGCTGGCCACCCTGCTGATCGGCATGGGACAAGGAGAACTGGCCGACCTCTACCAACGGCACGCCGCCCGCCTCCGCCAGCTCGCCGCCCGCGAACACGATTCGCTGATGACCGATACCCGCAACCGCTCCGAGGTCGCGAGCGAATCGAGCCGGCTGCTGGCCAGCATCGCCCCCGAACCACGCTTCGACCAGGCCAGCGCCACACAACCCATCGACATGGCCGCGCTGTTCGCCACGACAGACGCCGAAGAACTCGCCGAAGCCGTCCAACGCATCCCACTCGCCAGCACCACGTCGTCCTGAACGGGGTGATGCGTCTGATGGCCGTGCCTCAAACAGGATCAGTTAAGGAGATGACCATGGCTAACGCTCCCGATTTCGTGACAGACGCCGACGGCATGGGGTACCTGAAGGGAGCACGTTTCGTCAGCAAAGACGAGTACCTCAAGAACATCCCCCAGGACGGTCTCACACTGCCTGTGGTGGCCACGATGCTCGCGCTCGCCGCAGACAGCACCGGGTTCATCCGCGACGTGCAGATCGATGAGACCTTCCACGATCACATCTACACGGCCATGGGAGCCGACCCCGAGGACTTCAACGGCGGGATCACCTACAACACCTTCGTCTTCATGGCCTTTAAGGACTGTTGCTGGCGCCTGGCCACGACCGGTTATCTCGCCCAGCGAGGCAACGGCGACAGTTATGACTACCAACTCACGCTCCCCCCGGAGGCCTAGACGCCAGGTGTGAAGGATCCAGGAGCAGGGGGCCAAAGTGGGTCAACCCGGGTGGGACGGGCTGGGGGCTGCCAAAGTGAGGGGATGCCCTACTCCCTGGAGTTCCTGTTCCACGAGCCGCCGACGGTTGGGCAGCTCGATCGTTTCCTGGATCTGCTACGTGCCGCTGGCGCCACGGATGACACAGTCCTGGAGACGGTTCACCCCCTCGGCGACGAGTCGATCCTGGACGGGTGGGCCTACCGCCCCAACACCCTGCCGGCCCCCGCGCCCCGAACCCAGGTGACGCTGCCCGCGCCTGTGGTTCGCGATGCGCTGGACATGCTCGCCGCCGTCGCTGACTCCGATGGGGATGTCCGTGATCTGCTGTCCGCAGGAGAACAGGTCCGGGCCGCGCTCCAGAAAGCCGTCATGGCGGAGGTCGGCTTCCCCGAGGCCGGGAACTAGCCCCTGGTTTGCGTTGCGGCGGCCGTCGCGAGCTTGCCGAGACGGTTCACCAGCGGGCAGCGGCCGGGCGGAGATCACCTACCGGTGATCCGCGCCTGTTGTCATGCTTGGGAACCCGCCGTACTGCAAAATCCCCAGAGTTTTTGTGAGAAGGCGTCATAGGGGATAACGGCTGTTCAGGCGGGGTGGCAGGAGGCTACGGAGAGTGATTTCGTTTCTGAAACGCCTTAGAGACTCACGGGGCGTGTGCCACCGCGATGCGGCCAGGTAGCGAAGGCGCCGTCCCACCGTTAACGTCTTGTCCCGGCTCCTCTCACCAGACCATCCGCGCGTACGCCGGATGGCCCGGCGGGGGCACCGGTCGCCCATCGATCGGCCGGAGAAAGAGGAGACACCCCCATGGGTGACCCCCAACACCAGCGGGACAACGGATCGGCCCGCTACTGGAAGCTCCGGACGGTGCTTGAGCTGCTCAAGACCGGCGTCTGGCTCGCCTTCCAGTGGCTCCGGACCGGCGGCCCGTTCAGTCCCTTCTAGGGACCAAGTGCCCCCACCCGGCGACGCTGGCCACGTTCCTCCAGGGCGGGGGCACTTGGCTTGTCCGCAGGCGGCCCGCAGCCTCTCGGCCCATTCACGGGATCCGCCTCGGCTCTCTGGCCAAAGCATCCGTGCGTACCACTTGTCAAAGCATTCGTACAGATCACTTGCCAACGCACGCAGCCTAACAGGGTTGGCCTAACAAGTTTGGCAGAGTTATCAGCACTTCCAACGCTGTAGCCATCGACTCCTTCCAACGCGCTCACCTGCTGAAACATCCCATAAACCGGGTCAAGTGCGGCGCCCTGATGGCCGCCGGTGAGCCCGCCGACCCCACGGTGGCTGTCCCGGCGCCCCGCCGCCGTCGACGGCGACCTCGATGACCAGGACCGGGCCGACCTCGCCGCGTGCGAGGCCGCACTGGACAACCTGCGGATGGCGTTCTGGGCTGCCGGGAAGGCGCTGCAGGTCATCCGGGACCGGCGTCTGTACCGCGCCGACTACGGCTCGTTCGAGGCTTACTGCACCGACCGGTGGGAGATCGGCCGCCGCCAGGCCGACCGTCTGATCGCCGCATGGCCGATCGCCGAGCAACTGAGACCAATTGGTCTCGCCTCCCTCAACGAGGGCCAAGTCCGCGAGTTGCTGCCGATCGCCGATCGGCACGGCCCCCAGGCGGCCGTCACGGTGTACCGCACCGGGCCCGCCGACCCCGCCGCCGCATGGACGGCCGAGGCCGACCGGCTCCGCACCGTGGTGCGGCGCGCGGTCACCCGGCCGGCGTTCCGCGCCGCCGCCACCGACCCCGGCCCCGAGTGAGGCTCAGCCAGGCGGGGTTAGAAAACTCACTCGCGACCCGGCGGACCTCACTCATTGGCTGATCTGCGCAGAGGTAGGCGAGTTAGGTGGCCTCGGCGGGGTAGGCGCGGGGCCGGGGAGAGGCCTGTACGGCGTCCCTGGGGATGCGCTGGCGGCCTAACTAACTCGCGGCGAGGGGGCCGGATCGCTGCAGGCCGGGGCCGGGTGGGTTGCGCTGAATCGTCGCGGCGGCCGCCGTGAGCCCGCCGCGACGCAACAACTGGCCTGGGTCAGTGTGCGGGCGGGGTCCAGATCCAGGCTTGGGTGCGGGTCTCCTTACAGATGATGCGCTGGGGCTTGTAGGCGGCGGGGTCGATGAGGGCGTCGTTTTCGGTGACGTCGCTGTAGAGCCGGCCGGAGACGATCATGGCCAGGTCGGCGCCGATGTCGGCCGCGGCCTTCTTGAATGCCGGGGCGTCCAGAAGCCGGAACAGGTGGACCAGTGCGGGGCCGGTGACGCCGTGGTCGTCGCGGTGGACCTGGCCGGTGTGCACGGCCAGGCGCAGCCGTAGCCGGGCGGTCTGGCTCGCGAGACGGTTGTAGCGGCGCAGGACCGCGACCAGGTGGTGGGCGAAGGGGTCAAGGAGTTGTTCGGCGGCGACGGTGGGAGGGGCAATGAACAGCGCGCCGTCCCCGCGGTCTTCGCGGTAGCAGTCCGTCCAGGGGACGCGGGTGATCCGGCAGGCCTCACTGATCAGCGTGTACATCTGGTGCCGCAGGTGCAGTTGGGTGCGCGCGTCTTGGCGGGTGCCGAACTTGCTGATGTCGACGGCGGCCAGTGTGGTGGCCACTGACCGCAGGTCCCGGTTCATGCCGACCGCTCCGGGCTGCCCGAGGCCGACTCCCGCGGGGTCGGGTGGGGCGCGGGGCAGTTTTTCGGGCAGGGGTCGTCGGCCGGGTCGCTCCAGTACTCGATCAGCTCGTCCTCGGTCATCTCGACCGGGGGGAGGGACGGGGCCGGGCGGGAGGTGTACAGCTCCCAGGTGGAGATCAGCAGGAACAGCAGCATGTCGTCATCACTGAATCGGGTGGTCGCGGTGGGGATGGTGTGGGCGCCGAGCATCGTGCGATGTCGGCAGGCCACGTGGCGGGCGGGTTCTTGCGCGGTCGGTATGCGTACGGACATCGAGGTGCGTCCTTGATGGGTGAGCGTTGTGGACGATCACCAGTACGCCAGAGAGAGGGGTTGCGGGCCAGCCTAAATATCAGGGCGCATCACATCGCAAACTCTGCCCAAAGCCCCGCCGCTCAAATAGTCGGACATCTCTGCTATGGGGGATTTGTGGGGCGAATTGAGTTCTAGTGACGGGTTTCTCTGTGTCACCTGACGCACAGATCATCCTGAGGTCTCTCTGAACGATCCATGTTGATGCGGATCGCTGTGACCAGCGACAACGATGCGGCGGAGAGGCGTGGACCCGAATGGGCCGCACCTTCGGAACTGCACGTGCAGATACCCAGGACCGATGATCCAGTGAGAACATGCTGCCCGGTATTGACGATCAAGCAGGGCGACGCCCGGGAACGTAAGGGTTCTCACAAAATGACGATCGACCCCCCGCTGGCGCACACGGAAGTGAACGCCTTCATCCACGATCTTCGTCGATTCATCAACGCCTGCTGTCTCCCCAGCGACAGGGAACTGGTCCGGCTTGCCAGCAAGGTCATCGCCACCCGCAAGGGCGAGATTCCCGCCCTGCGGGAGGTGACCCAGGCGGTGCTCAGCCGGGTGATGACGGGCAAGCGCCAGGGACCTCCGGCATGGGGCTGGGTGGCCACCGTGGTGTTGACCTGCCTGGAGTTCCACGCGGGCAGCGGCGCCGAACTCGACTACGACGGACCGGTCAGCCTGCAGCAGTGGTATACGCGCTACCAGCAGATGCGCGACCAACTGGCCCGGGTGCCGGCCTCCCCGCCCACCGCCGGACCGGCGCCGACCGGCGTCGGGAACGGACAGGACCGCGGGGCGGGCGGACACGACGCGTCAATGCCCGGTACGGGAGCTACCGGTGAGCAGGAGCCGGTCCCGCTGGACGGGCCGGTGTCGATGGCTCCACCGCCGCCGCCCGGTCCTCCTGATCCGGTTGTTCCCGTGCCGTCCGCACAGGTGCCGCGGGTGGAGGACATGGACGACAGCGGGCTCGACTCCTGGCTGCTGCCCGTCATGAGCCGCTTGCAATCCAGGGCGCACCGCCGCCACTACGCCCTGTTCGGTCAGTACGGCGCCGACCTGCTGACCGCGGCCGAGAACGGCGACCGTGAGGCCGCCAGCCGCCTGGGGATCCTGCTGCTATGTCATGGCCTCCCCGGGGAGGGCCTGGCCTGGTTGCGATCCGCAGCCGACCGCGGCGACGAACCCGCCAAGATCCTGGTCAACGCCGCTAAGAGCCGCCAGCGGCAGATGGCGGCCGAACTGGCCTACGAGTTCGCCCTCCCCGGCTACGACCAGGACCGCGCTGACGGCGCCCTCACCGGCGCGGAGGTCTACTACCGTGCCGCGGCCGCCGTCGGCCACATAGGCGCCACCATCCGCATGGGCCTGATCTTCGAGGCCCGCGGCGAGACCGCCACCGCCCTGCACACCTACGCCCAGGCGGCAGCTCAGGCCCACCCCGACGCCCTCGATCACTTCGAGCGCCTCAACCACCAACTCGCCCAGCAGGCCACCACCCGCCCCGCAGCCACCAGAGACTTGTGACAGTGCCGAAGCGAAAATCCTCCATCCGGCCACACGGATCGTCTCCGTGCTCC